>DAHVZZ010000412.1:0-8534 GCA_027323785.1 Acidobacterium sp.
TTACTTCATGCTGCGGATTGGGTTGCCAAACGGGATTGCGACCTCAGAACAACTGCGGGCGACTGGACGGCTGGCGAAGCGATTTGCGCGCAATCAGGCGGCGATCACGGTGCGACAGTCGCTGCAATTTCACTGGGTGGAGATCGAATCGGTACCTGACATTATCGAGTCGCTGGAAGGCGTGGGGCTCACGTGCAAGGGAACGAGCGGAGATTCGCTGCGCGGGGTGACGGGATGTCCGCTTTCGGGGTGTCTGGACGACGAACTGCTGGATACGAGACCGCTGGTGCGGCAAATCGCGAAAGAGCTTGCGGCCAATGCTGATTTTTACAATCTGCCGCGGAAGATCAAGGTGGCGGTGAGCGGATGCCCGTCCTGGTGCAGTCATCCGGAGATCAACGATCTTGGTCTGACGGCGGTGAGGAATGGAGAGCAGCTCGGATACTCGATTCGCGTGGGCGGGGGTCTTTCGCGCCAGCCTCATTTCGGCGTGAAATTGAATGCGTTTGTGCGCCAGGAGCAGGCTGCGGGTGTGGTGCGTGCGGTGATGGAGCTGTTTCGGCGCCAGGACGTGCTGCGCGAGAAGCGTGAAAGCGCACGGCTGAAGTACCTGTTTCTGAAGCATGGCTGGACGGGGGAAAGGTTTCTCGGAGAACTGGAGGAGATTCTCGGGTACAAGCTGGCGCCTGCGGTCGCGGAGGATGTGCCAGGAGCGGGAGCACGAGAGCATCTCGGAGTCCATCCGCAGAAGCAGAGGGGGAGATATGCGATCGGTATTCCTGTTCCGGGTGGAGTGCTGACAGGGGATCAGCTTATCGAGATTGCGAGGCTAGTGGAACTCTATGCCGGTGGAGAGGTCCGTTTCAGCGTGGGACAAAACATGCTGATTCCGCATGTGCCGGAGCAGTTCCGCGAAGCGTTTGCACGAGAACTGGAGGGAATCGGGCTGTCGCCTGAAGTCTCATCGTTTCGGACGGCGGTGGTGTCGTGTACGGGGAAAGAATTCTGCAAGATGGGAATTGCGGAGACGAAGGGGTTCTCTCGGCGGCTGATCGGAGAGATGGAACGCAGGATGCCGGGATTTTCGTCGGGGCTTAGCATTCATGTGACGGGCTGCAGTCATGGATGCGCGCATCACCATGTCTCGGATATCGGCCTGGAAGGGAGGAAGCTCAGGAAGGGCAGCGACGCCGTCGACGGGTTTGCCTTTCGGCTTGGCGGCTCACTGGGTGACAGAGCCATGCTGGGCAGAGCTGTCGGATATCAGTGCGCGACAGACGATGTTCCTGAAGCTATTGAGCGGCTTCTGAGGGGATACATGGAACGGCGCTTGCCCGGCGAGGCGCTGAGGTCGTTCCTGCAGCGTTCGAACAACGAGACTTTGTGTTCACTTCTGGCCGGAGTGGCGCAGTAGCGGGACCGATCGGGATCGAGGTCCGGATTTCATGCTGAAGGAAATTATCGTGGGCGGTTGCCGGGGGAGTTCCTGGCATTGGATATTCATCCGGCGTCGCCGGAAACGGCAATTCAGGGCGCACCGGACAGGCCGGCAGGGTTCGGCTGCGGGCTCCTCGGGCAATGCCAAAGGCGATGAAGCGTGACCTGTGGGGCGGGGCTATTCCAGTGGAAAAAATAAGGAGAGCTGAATTCGGAATCCAGCTCTCCTCGAGCGAGGTGTGTGGTTTTCGTGTTTAGTAGTTGAACCAGACGGCCGCGTAGACGGTGTTGTTGTCCGAGGCATTGCGGCCGGAGCCATCGTAGTTCGTGCCTGAGCCATTGAAGCGGCTGAAGCCGTTGTATGCCAGGGTCAGGTCAATATTTTGATCGGGCCAGTAGCTGCCTTCAAAAATATAGCCGGCGGTGTTCGGGCTGCCTGTGCGGCTTCCGGAGACTGCGGCAGGGGCGTAGAGAACCGAGTCGCTGCTGCCCGCCATGTTGAAATAGGAGGCAGTGACGTTGTACTTGCTGCCCCAGTAGTAGGTTGCATCCATGCGGCCCAGGTCAAGGGAATGACCTGACATGGCAGCGCCTCCGGCGGTGTAGGTTGCCTGCATATTAGAGCTTTCGTGGATATACGTGCCATGCAGGCTCAGCGTGTCGGCGCCAAAAGGGCGCTCATAGCTGAAATCGAATGAGGGATCCACATAGCGGTCGGCGGGACCGCTGATCGCGCCGGGGAAAGAGCGCATGTAGATTCCATAAGTCCCGACCTCCAGATAGCCCTTACCGACATTCTGCTGCCCGGCGAAGCGCCAATAGGGGGCCGCACCGCTGATGTTATAGCCAAATCCCGATCCGTCGGCGGGCGCGGAGCCCCCGGCGTGCTCGGAGCGGTAGAGGGAGATGTCGCCATAAAGGTGGTTGTTCCACATCGCATATCCGCCGATGCCTGCCACATCCTGCGCCAGCGCGCCATCGATGACGGGATCGGCAATGGAGCCGGGAGTCTGATCCGCCGAAACATACGGAAATCCCCAGGCCGGAGTGCTGTTCCAGAGATCTTCGAGGGTGGGGTTGTTGTTCAGAGTGACGCCGTAGTCGAGATCTTTGCCGTTGACCTTGACGCTATTCGCATAGCGAATGTCGGTGTTGTCCATGGTGAAGTGATCGCTCTGATGATCGTAGGTCGTCTGCGCAA
The DNA here is from genome assembly GCA_027323785.1 of Acidobacterium sp. Lineage (GTDB taxonomy): Bacteria > Acidobacteriota > Terriglobia > Terriglobales > Acidobacteriaceae > Palsa-343. The sequence goes on from DAHVZZ010000412.1 coordinate 2,639, forward strand.
AGACTCCGAAATGTTTGGCCATTGAGCCCGCCAGAAAGAGGCTGAGCTGCTGGGGGAATTCCACGGTGCCGTTCTGGGTGCCGGGCTGTGCTTTTTGCAGCACGGTGTCGGAAGCCTGGAACATCACAGCGAGAGGAAGGACGCGGAGCAACTGAAGCGTATTGCCGTCGCCGATGGTGTTGGCTTTGGTGTCGTTCACCAGCGTATAGCCGTGAAGTTTAAACCAGCGTCCGAAGGGCGTGAGCTCAGGTGGGTCGTAATGGCAGACATTGCAGGACAGGCCGGTCTGGCGGGCGAAACTGGGAAGGGCCCATGCGGAACCAGCAGATCCCAGGACCATAAGAGGGATCATCAGCTTAGCGGTGAGAGGTAATTTCATAAGTACTCCGTTGCGTGGGTGTTCCGTAAAACTCCGCGGAGACAACATCGTCCGAGCGGAGCCAGGAAATTGAATCCGGTTCAATCTGTGCGGGCTTTGAAGGCCCGTAGTGTGTTTGCGTCCGGCAAGCCGCGGGACACTCCTCATCCGCTGAAGCAGCAGTGCGGGGAGGTCGGATTGTGTCGCTGCGGTCATAAATTCTCCGAATCGCCCGCGCATCCCCCATGGCAACAGGAAATGCGCGAGCGGCAGGAGGCTAGCGGTTGTAGCGCAGCGCACGAATGTAGGCGATCAGCGCTTTCAGGTCCGACTGACTCAGGCTGACGGGTGGCATTCCGTGCGACTGCATGGCACTCGAAGGATGTTCGAGCAGGTGTTTGAGCATGTCGGGCGGCAGTTCCGAAGCGGTTGCGGTAAGAGATGGAGCTGCCGCGGTTCCCGCCATACCCCCATCGCCGTGACAGGTGGAGCATCTGGCCCTGAAGTAGACGCGCTGACCCGCGACCTCTTCGGGGGTTAGCTTATGAGGCGGCAGGTGGTGTGCGGCGGTGGCGGCATTCCTGGCAGCAGCCTTTACGGGGTGCAACTGGGCTAGGTATGCCAGAAGGTTCGACAACTGCGAATCGGTAAAGGTGAAGGTGGGCATTCCGCCAGCCTTCATTTTGGCGTTGGGGTGACGAATGAGGTTCATCAACTGCTGATGCGAGAACTTATGGGTCACTCCGATGAGAGAGATGGCGAGGCGGGTGCCGACGCCATCCACTCCGTGGCAGGCGATGCAGCCGTGAGAGACAAAGATGTGCTCGCCCTGCAGCGCCGGGCCACTCAGCGTTGGTTCCGCGACCGGGCGAACACGCGCCGGTGCAGAAGCAGGGGCGGTGTTTGGCGCCTGGGCGGACGGCTGCGGCTGAGATGTTTGAGCCGAGGCGGACTTCGGAACTGTGAAGATCACCACGGCGGGCACTCCCGGAGCACGGTGCGCGGGAACGGGCATGGAGTTGAGGTAGGCCCAGAGGTTATGGGTCTGCTGTTGGGAAATGGGGGCGGGCGGCATGCCCTTGGCTGTCATCGCTGCATTCGGATGGTGGATGAGCGAGTTAAAGGTGGACTCGGAGAGGTAATGTCCGATGCCGGCCAGAGGCGGCGCCAGACGCGTGCCCTGTGCTGTGGGTCCATGGCAGGCCATGCAGGCGTGCTCTTCAAAGACCGCGCGGCCAGCTGTTGGATTTCCCGCCGCAGTCTGCGAGTTCGCCGTCGGAGCAGCAGTCTGCATGGCCGGCGGGCGCGGACCAGGAACGACTGCCGCCTTTGCCGGCGAGGCAGGGAGCGGAGCAGGAGATGCCGCAGGAGTGGCCGCATGATGCGCGGGCTCACGTGCTGGTGCCGCAGGATGACTCAGTGCGGGCTTCGCTACTGTGAAGATCACGACCGGAGGTACACCGGGGGCGCGATGCATCGGAGCCGGCATGGAATTGAGATAGGCCCAAAGCTGATGGGTCTGCTGAGGAGAGAGCGGCGCCGGAGGCATGCCCTTTGCTCGCATGGGAGCGTTCGGGTGATGAATGAGTGCACTGAAGGTTGATTCCGGCAGATAATGTCCAATACCAGCCAGAGGCGGGGCCACAGGTGTTCCCTGTGCTGTGGGACCATGGCAGGCCAGGCATGCGTGCTGCTGGAAGATCTGTTGGCCTTGCGCGATAAGAGCGGCATTGCCGCCGGGAACAGCCGCCTGGGAGGCGGTGGGAGCCGAGGTTCCGGCTCCAGCGGCGCGCTGTGAAGCATTCGGAGGAGGAGCAGCAGAGCCGGACAGAGGCGTGTTAGCAGCAGCCGGAGTCGGCGCGGGCGCCGCATTGAGAGCCGGCTGCACATTTTCCTCCGGAGTGCCGAGGGCTTTCAGATAGTCAATGAGCTGCTTGACCTCCGGAATCGGCAGACTGGGCGCTCCCGGCATTCCTGCCTTGAGCATGGCTGCGGGTGGATCGTGAATGATGCCGGTCAGCTGCGTGTCGGAGAATTTGTTTCCAATGCCGACCAGCGATGGCCCAACCGCGCCGCGGCCGCGGTCCCCGTGGCAGCCTGAGCAACCGTTTTGCTGGAACAGCGCTTTTCCACGCGCAACGTCCGGATTGTAAGTGGCCGGGGCGAGCAAATCGAGTGCGCCCGGCGCCTGGACAAAGGGCTCAAAGGGCGCCTTTGTATAGGCCTCCTCCTGTGCGGCCTGCGAAGCCAGCTGCCGGCGCACTGTCGGGCTTGCCATATCCTGGTAATGGCTGCGAAAGCCAAGGAAGATCAGGCCGCCAAAGACGATCGAAACCGCCAGAAGAGGGATGGGACGCCGCCAGGGACGCCGTTCCAGCTTGCGATCCAGGAAGGGCAGAAGAAAGAAGAGCAGGGCAAGAATGCCTGGTATGATGACCACACCGATCACGGTGGTCGGTCCTTCCCAGAACTTCAGCCATTCAAAGGCCGACAGGTAATACCACTCCGGCCGGGCGATGAAAGTTGTGGATGCGGGATTGGCGCGCGGCCCAAGCGTGACTGGCCTGAAATAAGACAGCAGCCCCAGGCCTGCCACAAGGAGCAGGGAGAAAGCCAGATCCATGAGGACCTGTTTGGGATAGAAGCTCTCGGGCGGGAGGGTCGGATGAACGGGATCCTCTTTGATGGGGCCCGCGGCGCCCGCCTTGCGGAACAAATAGATATGAACAGCGATGAAGGCAAAGATGAGGCCCGGAATGATAATGACGTGCGCCAGATAGAAGCGGGAAAGGGTGAGCGTGCCGATGGTCTCACCGCCACGCATCAGGTGCGACGTCCATGGCCCGATCAGAGGAATGGTGGAAATAATATTGGTTGCGACAGCAGTGGCAAAGTAAGCTTTCTGGTCCCAGGGCAGCAGGTAACCGGTGAAGCCCATGGCCAGCACGAGAACCGCCAGGACGCCGCCGGCGATCCACAGAAGTTCGCGTCTCCCTTTGTAGGCGCCCCAGAGAAATGTTTGCAGGAAGTGGAGGGCCAGAACGATGATCATCGCGCTGGCGCCGTAGACGTGCAGGCTCCTCAGAAATTCGCCCGCGGCAACTCGTTTTGTAATATAGGCGACGGTTACATGGGCGTTCTGTGCGGACGGCACGTAATAGAGCGCCAGACAAAGTCCCGTAATGACCTGCGATATGAATATAAAGAGGAGACCTGAGCCGAATACGTATGCCCAGCGTGCCCCGCCGGGGATGGGTTCATCGAGCGATACGCTCAGAAGCAGGTTCAGTCCGGTGCGGGTCTCCAGCCAGCCGCGGAACCTTTGCACGCGCGTCTTTGGAATGTCGTTCTGCGTCATTGGATCTCCTGGTGAGAGCTAGCTCACGACCTCCCGGTTGGGGACGTCTTCGCGAAAGTATTCAAAGTGAACGAGAAGGTCGCCTTCTTTTTGCTCCGTCGGCAAGGGGTCCATTCCTCTGCGCGCAGGTCCGGCAACGTGTTTGCCGGTTCTGCTAAAAACGCTGCCATGACAGGGGCACAGAAATTGATCTTTGGAACCACTCCACCGGACAGTGCATCCGAGATGAGGGCAAATCGAAGAGAGGATGCGTACCTTGCCGTCAGCGGTGCGCTCAACATAGACCGATTCGGTGGTTACCGTCTCCCGCCAGCCATCGAGCCTTCGGAAGGTGATCTCCTTTTTGACCGGGGGACTGCCGGCCGCGGGGAGTGAGTCGACAAGCCCGACCTTCGACCATTTGGACATCCCGCTGGAGGAGTAAAGGGGATATAAGACGTACCGCATAACGGGAACTGCCAGCAACGCGCTCATCGCGACGCCGCCAACCCCCAGAAGAGCTCCAAAAAATGAGCGTCTGCTAATGACAATGACTTCTCTGTTTTGTTCATCGCGGAAGGTTCCGTGAGGATGCTCCATATGTGCCCACCTATGGTGTTAACGTTCGTTGCAGTGCGGACAGCAGCGTGTGCGACACGCCTGCTGGCCGCGTGAATATCGCAGTGAATGCCTGGCCCGTGTTGCTGCTACTGCGTTGAGGAAGCTGAGTGGTGTTGCCGTGTACCCCGACGATTTGCCGGACCGGCGACTGCAGGAATGTTCACTCAGCGAGGATTCCTGTCCCAGGAGGCGCTTCGGCGCAAATATCAGATTCGGAGCATAGAAAAAGCCGTGTGCAGATGTTGGGGCAAATGCCATCCGGCGCTGCGCCAGATGAATCCTGATCTTTGTGCGGGAGATCCCATATTCCGCTGCACGATTGGTGCGGCAGAGCGGACTGTAGCCGCGAAACGCATTTCCTGATCGGACGTATCGCTGATCACTTCAGCGAGGATCGGCCGAGAATGCGGCGTGCATTTTCGAGGTAAATGACATACCTGACACGGGGAGCGACCGCTTGTAGCTTCCGGCAGGGCAACCGCAAGGGACGTGGAACAGTGCGTCGATACGACCTCCAGTATTGCGGACCCTTTCTCCAGGTGAAACAGGGGTGCAGCGATGACTGCCAAAGCTAAGGCAAGCAGGCCCGAGACGACTTTGGCGAGGTATCGCATCCGTGTTGTGAGGTTCGCAGTTGCTAGTTGGTACCGTCTGTGATCCATATCACAATGACGGCTATAGGCCCGCGACTTCCATGTAACATGCTGAATATAAAGCTATTACATGACAGGCGATCCGTAGGGGGCCGAACAACATCCGCAGTATAGCGCGTTGGTTGCGGCGGAAACAACATGACGTAAACATGACAGCCGTGTCATGTGTGTTAATGCGTCCCCCGCGGTCCATCGGAAGGATGAGTTGAATATCGATCCCTGTGGCGAAGACAGTTCGTTCCCGCCCTGCTTAAGATTCGTGAGTATTCAACACAGGCAATTCAACAAGACAGGCGAAGGGTAGATCTCAGCGTGCAAACGGGCCACTGTATGAATTTCGTGCGCGCGACTGCATTGGCAGTCATGGCTTTGTGGGGCGGCGCATTCGGGCCATCTCAGACGCATACATCGACGGGCGTGGCGAGTCACGCTGCCTCGCTCCCAGCTCTGGCATTCGTTGAAGCCCCCGTGATCCGGGGAGGTCCGCCCGAGAGCCGGTTCCCGCAGGGGAGCGAGCTGGCGATCCTTGAGCCAGGGGCAGGACAACCGGTCCTCCGTAAGCTCACGCCGCATTTTTTCGCAGTTGCCGACCCTCGAGTGTCCTTCGACGGGAAGACGCTGCTTTTCTCCGGGCAGACTTCCAGCGGCGGGCGCTGGCAGATCTGGACGGTCGGAGTAACCAGCGACCGCGCACAGCAACTCAGTCATTGCCCTGGAGACTGCCTGCTGCCGGCTTTTCTGCCCCGGGGAGAAATTGTCTATACGTCAATCCAGGGATCGGGAGTTCGCCGGGAGTCGGAGCTGTATGTTTCCGATGATGACGGCGCGCATGCGCACCCGATCACGTTTGGGCCGGGCGACTACGAAGTGGAGGCGGTTCTTCGCAGCGGTCGTCTCCTCATTTCGGCAAAGTGGCCGCTTCTACCG
>DAHVZZ010000479.1:0-5486 GCA_027323785.1 Acidobacterium sp.
TCTGGTGCGATCATGGCTCGGCAATCCGCGCCGCGTGCTGGCAAAGACGGTCCGCAACCCGCGCACGCCGGCTCTGGCCGCCACCAAAAGCGTCATTATTCTCGAATACGACGAGTGGAAGCGCGTGTACATCGCCGCGAATCACGGCAATGATTTTGCCGGCGACCAGATCAGCCGCGTGCGCTGGGAGGGAACCGATGGCGTAATGGAGGCCAGCATGGGCGTGAATCTCGACTACCCGGTCGGCCGGCCCGACACATTGCGATTTGCGCGCCGCGGCGAAGAGTTCACCGAAGTTCCGTGTTCCGGCAACTGGTTTCCGGATGCGTTTATGGGCTCCATGGGATCGCTCCAGGCGTTCGTTGCTGGAGATGCCAAAGAACTCCCGACCAGCGTCGAATCGGCCTTTGACACAATGCGCACCGTCGAAGCCGCTTACATCTCCAGCGAACGCGACGGCGTACCGCTGCCCGAATAAAAGGCGAACCGAAAAGGACTGGCCCGAATGAAAGACATTGTCATCACCGCTGTGCGCACCGTCGATCTGCGCTTTCCGACGTCGCGCGAAGCAATAGGCTCCGACGCCGTGAACCTCGACCCCGATTACTCCGCCGCGTACTGCATTCTTGAAACCAGCGGAGGGCAGCGCGGCTATGGCATCACCTTCACCCTGGGCCGCGGCACGGATTTGTGCGTGCAGGCGTTACATTATCTCGCACGTTTCGCGGTTGGCCGCACGCTGGATTCCATCGTGAACGATTTTGCCGGTTTCTGCCGGCAACTCGCGTGCGATACCCAGTATCGCTGGCTGGGGCCGGAGAAGGGCGTCGTCCATCTGGCATCCGCCGCGCTCATCAACGCGGTGTGGGATCTTTGGGCGAGGGTGGAGGGCAAGCCGCTCTGGCAGCTGCTGGCGGAGATGCCCGCCGAGCAGATTGTTTCTGTCATCGACTTCCGATACATCACGGACGCGCTCACGCCGGATGAAGCCGTTGCCCTGCTGCGGGAACGCCGCACCGGAATGGAGTCGCGCATTGAAACGCTGCGGCAGAGCGGCTATCCCGCCTACACCACGTCCGTCGGGTGGTTTGGGTTCAGCGACGAGAAGATCGCTCGCCTGGCCGATGAGGCGCTTGCCGAAGGGTGGACACACTTCAAGCTGAAGGTGGGCGGCGATCCGATGGAGGATCTTCGCCGTGCGCGGCTCGTTCGCTCGAAGATCGGCGCGGAGCACAAGCTGATGATGGATGCCAATCAGAAATGGGACGTGGAAGAGGCCATCCGTCGCACCCGCCAGCTCGCCGAAGTCGATCCGTGGTGGATGGAGGAGCCCACCAGCCCGGATGACATTCTCGGGCATGCGCGCATCCGGCGGGAAACAGGAGTCCGCATCGCGACTGGAGAGCACTGCCAGAACCGGGTGGTCTTTAAGCAACTCCTGCAGGCTCAGGCGATCGACGTCTGCCAGATTGACAGCTGCCGCGTCGCCGGAGTGAATGAGAATCTGGCGATCATTCTCATGGCCGCGAAATTCGGCATCCCTGTCTGTCCGCATGCCGGCGGCGTGGGGCTGTGCGAAATGGTCCAGCACTTGTCCGCCTTCGACTACCTGCGCGCTTCGGCGACGCTCGAGAACCGCGTCACGGAATTTGTGGATCATCTGCACGAGCATTTCACCGATCCGGTTCGCATCCGCGGGGGCCACTATCTCCTGCCGGAAAAGCCGGGATACAGCAGCGAAATCATCTCAGAAACCATCAGCCAGTACAGTTTCCCCGACGGTCCGGTCTGGAAAAACCAGTAGGGATATTCAGCCAAACTTCAAAAGGAACAATACGACATGAAGCTTGTTACATTTGCAGCCGGAGATGCGACGCCGCGCCCCGGCATCCTGCTCGACGACCGGGTTATCGACATTTCCGCGCAGACAGGAAGCATCCTCGATCTGATTGCCTCGGGCTGCGCACCGATCGCCGGCGGCCAGGACATTCCGCTGCACGAGGCTCGCATTCTCGCGCCGATTCTCGCTCCGCCGCGCATTTTCTGCATCGGTCTGAACTATCGCGATCATGCGGTTGAGTCGAAGATGGAGATTCCCGCCGTTCCCACAGTCTTTATGAAGCTGTCCTCATCCGTGGTTGGCACCGGCGCAGCCATCGTGCTTCCGTCGAATGCCACCCAGCCGGATTACGAAGCGGAATTTGCCGTGGTAATCGGTCGGGGCGGCCACAGAATTCCCGCCGCGGACTGGCAGGAGTACGTCTACGGCTACACAATTCTGAACGACGTGAGCGCGCGCGACGTGCAGTTGGCCACCTCGCAGTGGATTCTGGGTAAAAGCTTTCCGACGTTCTGTCCCATGGGTCCGGCCATTGTGACTGCTGACGAAATTGCCGACCCGCACGCGCTGGATATTCGCCTGACAATCGATGGGGAAGAGATGCAGCACTCCAATACCCGCGAGCTGATCTTCCGGGTGCCGCAGCTCATCAAATATATTTCGTCGATTGTGCCGCTGCAGCCCGGCGACATTATCAGTACAGGGACGCCGCAGGGCGTGGGGCTGGGGCGCAAGCCGCAGCGCTGGCTTCGCCCCGGTGAAGTTATCAGCATTGAAATATCGGGCCTGGGCCGGCTGGTCAACCCGACTGTGGCCGAATCGTAATCGATTCGGCTACATTAGCTGTTCGTGTACAGAAGGTGCTCCAGATAGTCGAAGCTCTCGCGGATCGCTTCCACCGGGGGCACTCTGGTTTCGTCCTGTTCCACGAAGTAGTGTTCCACCCCCAGGCGCTCGCCTTCGGTCATGATGGCCTTCCAGTCGAGGGACCCATGGCCGACGGGCCTGAAGAATGCCGAGTCGGATCCCATGTCGTAGGAAGTGGGCGCGCCAGCCTTGCGGTCCTTCAGGTGGAGCATTTTCAGCCGGGGGCCAAGGCGCTTCATCAGCTTGAGCGGATCGTGCCCGGCCTGCGCAACCCAGTAGGTGTCCACTTCGAAGAACACCAGCTCCGGATCGGTCTCGTTGATCAGGATGTCGTATCCGTTGGTGTTGCCCATCGGCCGGAATTCGTAGTCGTGGTTATGAAAGGCGAAGCGCATTCCCTGCGCCTTTGCCTTCTTGCCCCACTCGTTGAACTTCTTCGCGGCGGTTTTGAATCCCTCTGGCGAACCCCACAGCGTCGGCGCAATCATGGGGCAGACCATCCAGTCGAGGCCGAGCACCTTCGCATAATTGAATCGGGTGTCGAAGCCGTCATAATTGAAGTGGCCGCTGGGGGCGCGCAGTCCCGCACCATGAATGGTGTGCCGGAGCGACGCCGCCGAAAGGTTGTAGTCTCCGGCGAAGGTCTCCACTGTCTGGTAGCCAATCCTGTGGATCTGATCCAGAACCTTCGGCAGATTCCGCGCCGCCTGATTCCGAACCGTGAAAAGCTGTACCCCCAGGGGAACCGGGGTCAGCGCGAAGGCGCTGCGTCCGGCGAGGGCCGTCGCCGAAAGCAGCAGCCCGGAATTGCGAAGAAAAGCGCGACGGGTCTGCATAGCGCAGACCATCATACTGAATCGTTTCAGTGGCAGACAACAGGCTCCGGGGCAGTCGCTGAGGAACAGCTGCCCGAAGGGTCGCGCCGCTATTTCTGCTCTACGACCGGCATGCCCAGCGCTTTCGTGATGGCCGCCTGCGCGAGCGGAGCCATTACCGCGAATCCCGCCGCGCTCGGGTGCAGGCCGTCGCGCGTCAGCGCGGGCTTCATCAGGCCATGTCTGTTCACCATGGCGGAATAGTAGTCCAGATAGACAATGCCGTTCTGGCGGCAGTAGTTCCTGATCCAGGTGTTGAGCTCGACGATCTTTTGCGGCGGACGCTGCAGCACAAAATTCATCCACTGCGGCTTCGTCCCGTTCTCCGGGGTGAGCGAGGAGAGTACCGGGCGGATGCGATTCGCGCGGGCAATTTCGACCATGGATGCCAGGTCGCCTTCGATCTCGCTCAGCGTCTCCGGACCGGTGTTGCCGGCAATGTCGTTGGTCCCCGCCAGAATGACGACCACCGCCGGGTGCAGGTCCACGACATCTTCGCGGAACCGCACCAGCATCTGCCACGTCGTCTGGCCGCTGATGCCGCGGTTGATGTAATGCTTTCCAGGAAAATACTTGTTCAGGTTCCAGATGTCGGTGATGGAGTCGCCGAAGAAAACCACCCGTTTTTCGCCCGGCTTTGGCGGTCCCAGAGCCACGTCCGCCGCATGATAGCGCTGCAGATCGCCATAATCATTCATGAACATCGGGATCAGCGTTTCGCGCCAGCGGTCCAGGCTCTCAATCGAACGCATGCCATCCTGCGCCGTCGCCTCCGGAGCGGCCCAGTTCTTCGACGTGTTCTTCGGTGTCTGCGCGCTCGCACTCGCTGCTATCCCTGCCAGCAGTGCAACTCCAAGGCTCCCAACAAACAGCAAAGTTTTCATGGCAACACCCTACCATTTCCAGGCCAGCCTCGCCGGCGCTCGGTGCGATGACGCGAAGTGACACCTGTTGCGGCCTGACATTTGTCATCTCCGGTTGCTGACATTCGGCACTGGGATGGCGCGCCGGCAGGGCTCGATGATGAAGCTTCCCCGGAACCGCGTTCCGGTGTACACTCCAGCCCTTCGGAGGGATCGACTTCATGGCCCGCACGCAACGCAATCTCTTCGCCGCCGTCGTGCTCTTCTTCACCGCGCCGCTGGTCGCCGAATTCCTGCTCGGCGACCTCACCATTAACCTGCTGTCCGCGCTCGTTGCGCTGGCTCCCATGTATGGCGGCGGTGCGCTGCTGATTCGGGAGGTTGTGCGTCGTTCAGGCCGTGGATGGCCGGCGATTCTGCTGCTTGGCTGCGCCTACACGATCGTCGAGGAAGCGTTCGTTACCCAGTCCCTCTTCAACCCCGACTACCTCCGCCTGCACATGCATTTTCTCTCCCACGGCTGGATTCCGGCTCTGCATATCGGCGTCTGGTGGACGCTCTTCATGTTCAATCTCCACACCTTCTGGAGCATCTCCGTCTCCATCGCTCTGGTGGAAGCGCTCTTTCCGGCACAGGCCGAGCAGCCCTGGCTCGGCCGTCTCGGCGATTCCGTCACCGCGGTTCTGTTCCTCTTTGGCTGCGCTGCCTGTATTTTCTTCACCCTTCATCAGGATCCCTTCGTTGCTACCTCGGTGCAGTTCATCGTGGCCGGAGTGGCATGCCTGGCCTTCATCGCCCGCGCCTTCAGCACCAAAACTCGCAGCCCGCGAACGGCTGTCGGATCGGTCCCGCCGCCTGTCGTGACCGGCATCGCGGCCTTCCTGCTCGGCTTCGGCGTTCTGATGATCCCCAGTGCCTGGAATTGGGGCGCCTTCGCGGCCATGCTGTCGATCGATGTGATTTTTCTGATTGCACTCAGCGCGCTCTCGCGCCGCGCGGCCTGGACCCCGCTCCACGTGCTGAGTCTTGCGGCGGGCGGAG
>DAHVZZ010000483.1:0-6988 GCA_027323785.1 Acidobacterium sp.
ATCGGAGGAGCCTGCCGAGACAGGCTCGCCAATTGACTGCTTTTGCGGACGGCCCAGTATACCTTTTCTCGGCGCCCGCGCGCTGAATCCCGACCGCCGCCGCCACCCGCTACAAACCAGCCCTTGCCTTGAACTCCCGAACCCGATCGCGCGCCACCGTCAGGTCCGTTTGCCGGCTGTCGCGCAGCCGCACGTTGAGCGATCCCCCCGGCAATGCGGAGATTTCACCAATCCACGCCAGATGGACCAGCGTCCCGCGATGGATCCGCACAAACTGCGCGGGGTCCAGCTTTCGCTCCAGCTCCGCAATCGTGTAATCCACGCAGTAGGCCTTGCCGTCGGAAACGGCATACGTGAGTTTGTCTTCCGCGTAGAAATGGCTTACCCGCTCCAGGTCGATGAACCACAGCCGATCCCCCAGCCGCGAGGCGATGCGCGTCGGAAACTCCACCTTCGTCTGCTGAATCGATTCCGTGATCCGCCGCAGAAGGGCCTGCAGATCGGGCTGCGCCGGCCGCCCCGCTCCGCACATGCGCTCCACTTTGTCGAGCGCGCGATCCAGCATCGCGGACTCAATGGGCTTCAGCAGGTAGTCCACCGCACCCGCGTCAAAGGCCTGCAGCGCATAGCTGTCAAAGGCGGTGGTGAATACCACAACCGGCGGCCGGGCCAGTCCCGCCAGAACCTCGAAGCCGCTCAGCCGCGGCATCTGGATGTCCAGGAAGCATACATCCGGCGGGTCTTCACTCAGCGCCGCGATGGCTTCCTCGGGCCTCGTCGTCGAACCGATCACCTCGACCCGCTCCGTCTGTTCCAGCAGGCGCCGCAGTCGCGCGAGCGCCAGTGGTTCGTCGTCCACCAGATATGCGCGCAGCTTCATACGCGAGGCACCACCATGGCGACTACAGAATAGCTTCCCTCGCGCGCAATGTTCAGCCGGGCGCGTTCTCCGTAAAGCGCGTCCAGGCGCTGCACCAGTTTGTCCAGGCCGTGGCCCGGCTGCAGATCGGCGAGGCCGAAGCCCGGACCGTTGTCGCGCACCTCGATGCGCACGCCGCCCTGCGCGTCCTCGCGCGCCGTCACCACAAACTCCCCACCCTCCTGCCGCGGAACAATGCCGTGTTTCACCGCGTTCTCCACCAGCGACTGCACCGACATCGGAGGCACCATCGTCGCCCCCAGCTCTGGCGGCACCTCGATGCGCCCGTGCAGCCTGCCTCCCAGTCGCACTCGCTCGATATCCGCATAGCTCTCCACCATCCCAATCTCCTCGCGCAAAGGAATCAGCGACCGGTCGCTGTTGTCGAGCGCGGCCCGCAGCAGCGTCGCCAGCCGCCCTACCGTCTGTTCGGCCTGTGTCGGATTCACGGCGATCAGCGCGCTGATCGAGTTCAGCGTGTTGAAGAAAAAGTGCGGATGAATCCAGGATTCCAGCGAGCGCAGGCGCGCCTCGGCGGCCAGCTTGCGCGACCGCTCCTCGGCAATCTCCTTCTCATGCAGAGCCTGCTCCATCTTGTGCACCCGCCCCAGCAGAGACGCGTGCGTCATCGCGCCCAGCCCGAACACCAGCGCCAGCGGCATGGCAAAGCGCATTGTCTGGAAATACTCCCGCCAGAACGCCTGCGCGGGCGCGGCCCCGGCCAGAGTGAGGATGCCCTGCGCCGCCAGGCACCCGGCGGCGGTGAAAAAGAGAATGCCCGTCGATACCAGCGCCCACTGCGGGAATCTGCGACCCGCAAGCCTCTGCGTCAGCCAACCCAGGACCAGCATCGCCAGAAAGCTGATCAGGTTGGCATAGACAAAGGTGAAGGCCAGAAGATGCAGTACCTCGCGGGCCGAGTGCGCCTGCCCGGCGACGATGACCACCGCATCCACCACCGCCACCGCTACGTTGGTCCACAGCAGCGAGAATCCCCATGCATGCCGAAATGTGCCTGCGTTCGTTACTTTCATAGCGGGCCTCAGTGGCCGGCGCTCACCGGCTGGAACGAGCCGATGCGGAAGATGCTGAGCGGCTGCGGCGCGGTCTGCCCGGGCAGCTGCATCTCACCGGTCACCTCCTCGTAGAGCGTGGCATATTCAATCTGCCGGGTCGCCAGCGAAACCCATATCTCGCCCCAGTAGTCGCTGCGCCCGTCCAGCTTCACACCGCCGTTGTCGATGTGCAGCGGGTTAAAGAACGCGCGGTAGTCGATCAGCGCGCACTCCTGCCCGTTGCGCCGCGATCTCCCCACCCATTCCAGGGCTACGTCGTGGTTGCGGATTGTTCCCACCCCCGGCATCTCGATGTTCTGGTTCGGAATCGCGTGAATCGGCTGGTTGAGCTTCAGCTGGCTCAAATATCTCTGGCCGAACATCTCGAACATATTTGTATCCCAGACGAGATTACGCTCCATTACTGCCGCCGGCGGAAAGGACTTGAAGAAATTCGGCGCCAGCGAGTTGGCATCGTCCCGATAGCGGAACCCATCCATATAGCTTTGCTTCTGCGGAGCCCCAAACGGGCCCGCTGCCCCATTCGCATCCTCCACGGTTACGTTCTGCCATTCCACCTGATCCTGCGGCAGACCCCGCGTGTAGTCTCCCGCAACCCGCTGACGGCGGACGATCTGCCCCGTACTGTCGGCAATGTTGTAGACCACCGAAAACCGCCAGCTGCGCGGCCCATGGCTAACCACCGCTGTGTCCTTCGGCAGAGTCCAGCCCGATGCCGCGGCCGCGGAGTGAGCGGAAGCCGGAGAAGGATGGCCCTGGGCAAGCACCGGCGAAACGGTCAGCCCAAAGGCGGTCCAGAGGAAAGCGAATATCAGGATCATTCTGTTGTGCATGGCTTATATCTCCCAGGCTGCAGTCTGCGCCCGCCTTCGCGAAGCCGCACCCATTCTCCGACGAGGGGCGATGAAACCCGACGAAAGGCCGTCCCCGCCGGACGAATCGCGCGGCAGAGCTCTTCCTGTAGGCTTACCTGCAGCCGGAAGTCCCCGCGCGCGGCAGCGGAGCGGCAGCCGTTCCGCGGCTCCCCGCAGTTTCCTCGCCCGGAGCATTCCAGCCTCAACCTCACCGCTGAAAGGACTGAACGATTCATGCCGATTATTAAGATAGGGTGCAGATATATCCCGCGAGAGTGCGACGATCAGCACCACCTCGCCGCCCGCCGCGACTGGGAAACGCACCCCTCGTGGATTACCGGAATGGAGGCCCTCGAAGACTATCAGCGCTGGGTCAGTGAGGTCGTCCTGCCCATCGCCTTCCAGTGGATCGAGGAGCACAAGCCGGAAGTCTACGCGAACGTCCCGGAAGAGCTGAAGGACGATGTCGGCGTGGTCATCGCCGCCGCCTTCGCTCTGGTGAAGGATCTGTCCGCCTACAGGGATGGCCTGGACCGGTGCGAGTCCTACCAGGCAGCCGTCCGCGATGGATCCTGGGATCCATCCGCCACCAATCCGGTATGGACCGGCCTCACCCAAAGACTCCGTGCCGGAACCAGAGAAATCTTCGCGAAGGAATCCCGCCTCGGCGAGTTCCCCGGCCACCGGCGCGAGGACTGAAACGCTGCGCGCGAGGGAGTGCTCATCCCACAACGCACTCCCTCGCGCATCGCCACGCCGCCACGTGCCCACGGTGCGGCTTTACGCCCCTCCGGATTCGCCTCCCGCCGCCACTGTCAGGTCGGAGGCGATCACGCAGTTGCGCCCGTTCGCCTTTGCCTCGTAAAGCGCGGCGTCCACGGCCCGGATCACATCCTCCAGCTCATGATCCGAGGGCACCCCAAATGCCACGCCGAAGCTCGACGTCACCCGCAGCACGTTCTCCCCATCCCGAATGTGCGCTTCCTGCACGGCAAGGCGCAGCTCCTCCGCCCGCAGGCAGGCGCTGTCGAAAGCCGACCCCGGCAGAATGATGAGGAACTCCTCGCCGCCGTACCGCCCCACCCAGTCATAGCTGCGCACCGACTCTCTGAAGATGCGGCCCACCTCGCGAAGCACCATGTCGCCGGTCCGATGCCCGAAAGTGTCGTTGATGTTCTTGAAGTGGTCGATGTCGGCCAGGATCACGCTCAGCGGCGTCCCCTCCCGGCGCGAACGGTCCACCTCGCCGGATAACCGCTCCATGATGATGCGGTGATTCCACAGTCCCGTCAGATCGTCATGCTCGGCAAAGTGGCGCATCTGCTCGCGCGTGCGCACCAGGTCCGCCTTCTCCCGCTCCAGAATCGCCTTCTGCCGCTGCTCCTCCCGCAGCCGGCTGTATGCGGCATACACAATCGCCACCAGCAGCAATGCACCCGCCAGCGTATGCAGAGAAACTCCGCTGCCGCCGACGCTGAACAGCGGCGCGTCGATCCTCGCTCCCAGCGTCCAGTTGGTGAACTGCTGCCCCTGCTTGGCGATATTCTCGGCCACCACCACCATGTCATCGAACACCGCCAGAATCGCCACCATCCAGCGCGTGCGATCGAAGCGCCTGTACCGGGTCATGGCTACGCCCACCAGCACCAGCGGAAACGGCTCCAGCAGCGAATAGATGACCGCCGACACGCCATCGGCCATTTGTGCCCGTCCGATCCAGCGCGGTCCCCAGTCGATCGCCAGCACCACGGCGTCCAGTACCGCGTTGGTCAGAATCACGCACGCCAGTATCCGGGTCAGCCGGCTCAGTCGCCGATGCTCCCGCAGCGGCAGCAGCCACAGCAGAAGAAACCACAGCGACACATCCGCCACCACAAAAATGGGCTGCACCAGCCCCACCACCAGCACGTAAGGCCAGCGAAGATTCGAGTGCAGCAGCAGCAGCAGCAGCGGCGGCACAATCGCAAAGGCCCCCGTCCAGAACAGAAACCACTGGCTGCGGTTGCGCCACCACGCCAGAAAACCCAGCAGGGCCGCCAGCGCGTAGATCAGGTTCTCCGCCAGCCTCAGCTGCCGCCCGTGCAGCCACTGGTAATCCAGCGCCTGCTTCGCCATCAGAATCGCCGCCGGGCTCCCGATCAGCGGCGCTGTCGCGAATCCTCCGTCCCGCCCCGAATCGTCGGAGAACAGCGGCGCCTTCCACACCCGCACCGCCAGCACTCCGCTGCGCGCCACGCCCAGCCCGTAGATCTCCGGCGGCTGATCGTAATACCACACCTGATAGGGATCCACCCGCCCGTTATGCCCGATCAGTACTCCATTCCAGTAGATCTGGTATGCGTCCTCCGTCCGTTGCAGCAGCAGCGAAAACCGCGGCGGCAGCCCCGGAGCCGGAGTGAGCGAAAGGTGGCACCGATACCAGGCATAGCCGGTGTAGCGGTCGTAGCCCTGCATCCCCCACGGCCGGTCTGTACGAATCTGCTTCCAGTTGCTGTCGTTGAATCCCGGCGTCGCCCAGGCCGCGTTGTCGCCGGTGCGGAACCGGCACGGTCCGTTGATCGGCGCAATTCCCTTGCCCAGCCCTTCGATGGTGATGGGCGCACCACTCGTACTCGCTGGCTGCGCGTGGCACAGGGTGGCAGCGAAAACCAGCAAGGCTGCCGCCACGCCGCGGAACCATGAGGAATGTGCAGGCATGCGTTCCGAATACCACCGGATTATAACTCGCTCGATACCATGCCTGACTGCCGCAATCAGCCTTTCACGATGCGGCGATCCAGGACTCCAGATGGCGGATGCGGTCTTCCTGCTCGGAGATCACCCAGTTGACCAGGTCGCCAATGGAAACCATGGCGATGACCCGCCCCTCTTCCACCACCGGCAGATGCCGAATCCGCTGATCCGTCATGATCCGCATACAGTCCGCAACCGTGTGAGCCGGCGTCACCGTCGTCACCGGCGCGCTCATGATCTCCGACACCGGCGTGTCGATGGACGACCGCCCCTGCAGAATCACCTTCCGCGCGTAGTCCCGTTCCGAGACGATGCCCAGCAGGAATCCGTTGTGAATCACCAACACCGCGCCAATATGCTTTTCCGCCATCATGGCAACCGCGTTGTACACCGAAGCCGAGGGAGCCAGCGACCAAACATCCCCGCCCTTGCCGCGAATGAGAGTTCGAATTGTGCCTGAGGTTTCCATAGGGCCGTCAGACTAGCGCTCCACCACGGCTCAGTCAACTGCAATTCAGCGCCATTTTCGCGCCACGGCAGCCGTTTTGCTTTTGCCGTATTCCAGCCAGGTTTTGGCCGTGCCTCAGGCGGTCTTCGCCACTTCCAGCAGCAGCGGCTCCAGCCGCGACCGCAGAATGCGCTCGGCCCCGGACAGGATCCGCAACCACGCAAACACCGCTCCGCCCCCCAGCCCCAGCAGCACCGGCACGGCCATCCACGGATGCCCCAGTGCGGCAAATGGCAGATACACAAGCGCTCCAAACCCGAGGATGAACACCTGTGTAAACAGGCTGGCGAATCCGTTGCCCAGCGCTCCCGGCCCCTGCTTCATCCGCGTCATATTCATGCGGAACGGCAGGACCATGGAAATGACATTGGCCGCCGCAAAATAAGCCGGCACCGCGAACACCAGCCACGCCACCGTGGCCGCCGCGACCACCGGCGAGGGCCTCCCGAAGCGGAAGACAATGAAGCCCGAGATCAGCAGCGCTTCCACCGCGAACAACGCCGCATGGAAGCAGTTCTTCCCCAGCATGATCGTGCGCAGCGGCGTCGGCGAGAGGAAATAGAACTGGATCCCGTGGCCCTCCATCCCCAGACTGTTGCAGGCCAGCCGGTTCAGCCCGAGAAATGCCCAGATCAGCCCCAGCGGCAGCGCAAACTCGCTCCGGATTGCCGCATATTGCTCCGAGTGTGTCGATCCGCTGCTGAAGATGAACACCATCAGGAGAGGCACCGCCAGCTGATAGAGCATCGGCCCGCTGCGCATCAGGTAGCGCAGGTCTTTCTCGAAGATCGCTCCAATCGGCCCCGCAAAATCGAGGGAGCGCCGCTGCCGCACTGCCCCGCGCCCCACCGATGACGACCGCGCCGGCGCCTCGCTGAAATTCTCGCCGCGGCTCTCC
>DAHVZZ010000488.1:0-7405 GCA_027323785.1 Acidobacterium sp.
CATTTTTACGGCGCAGGAGGATGAGAGCCATCAGAAGGTGGTGGTGCTCAGCTACTCGATGTGGCAGAACCGCTTCCACGGCGACCGGCACATTCTGGGGCAAAAGATCATGCTGGATCGCAATCCTTACATTGTGATTGGGGTGATGCCGCGCAAATTCGAGTTTCCGCTGAACGCGGGCCGGCTGAATCAGACGAAGCTGTGGGTGCCGATGAGCTTTGAGCCGGAGGAACTGGGCACAGGAGCCGCGTCGTGGAACTTTGCTATGGTGGGCAGGCTGAAGCCGGGCGTCACGCCGATGCAGGCGCAGGAGGACGCGGAGCGAGTGGCGCAGGGGATCATGCGCAACTATCCGTCGTTTATGAGCAGTCTGCGAATCAGCGCTGTGGTGCATCCGTTGCGGGAGGATGTGGTGGCACAGGCGAAGCCGCTGATCCGGACACTGTTTCTGGCGGTGGCGGTGGTGCTGCTGATTGCGTGCGCGAATCTGGCGGGGTTGCTGCTGGTGCGCGCCATCCGCCGGCGGCGCGAAATTGCGGTGCGTCTGGCCGTTGGGGCGCGGGGCTCGACGCTGCTGCGACACGCCGTGTTGGAAAGCCTGACGCTCAGCGTTGCAGGGGGAGTGCTGGGGCTGCTGCTGGCCGGTCTGGCGCTGCACCTGGGTATCCGACTGCTGCCCGATACGCTGCCGCGCATGAACGACATCCGAATGGACTGGCAGGTGGCGCTGTTTGCGCTGGCTCTGGGCATTGTGACAGGAGTGGTATGCGGTTTGGCTCCGGCGTTCGCGGCGATTCGCACGAATGTGAATCTGGCTTTGCGCGAAGGAGGACGGACGGGAACGGCGGGCAGCGGCCATGCACGGCTGCGGTCGGCGCTGGTGATTGCGGAGATTGCGATTGCGCTGGTGCTGTTGTGCGCTTCCGGGCTGTTGCTGCGCAGCTTTCAGAAGATGCGGGACGTCAGCCTGGGCTTCCATCCCAGCCATACGCTGGTGGCGTGGTACGGACTGCCGCAGAAGCAATACGCCACGCAGGCGCAGGTGGATGCGTTCAATCAGGCTCTGCAGGAGAGGCTACAGCAGGTGCCGGGCGTGACAGGGGTGGGCATCACCAGCAATCTGCCGGGCGCCGGCGGAGGCGGCAACTCGTCGGCATTTGTGGCGGAAGGCTATGTTCCGCCCAAAGGAGCGCCGCTGAGCCTGGCATGGCCGTCGCAGGTGCTGGGCGACTATTTCCAGACGATGAAGATTCCGCTGCTGCGCGGGCGCTACTTCAACAATGCCGATACGCCCAAGACGCAGCTGGTAGCCATTGTGAACAGGACACTGGCCGAGCATTACTGGCCCGGGCAGAATCCCATTGGACGGCGCGTTCGATGGGGGATGAAGGAGACACCGACGCCGTGGATGACCATCGTGGGCGAGGTGGGCGACGTGAAGCAGGGACGGCCGGACCAGCCGGTCCGCGACCAGATCTATCAGCCGGCGGCGCAGAATATCGCTTCGTATGGCGCGCTGGCTTCAGGGCCGGGGCTGCTGAACGCGACCGGGGGCGCCATCGTGCTGCGCACGACGCAGGAACCGCAGCTGGTTGAAAACCAGGTTCGGCAGATTGTGCATGGAATCGATCCGGAGCTGCCGGTGGTTGGAATGCAGACGATGGATCACCTCGTCTCTTCCAACGAAGGGCCGCGCACGTTCAATACTGTGGTGATTTCCAGCTTCGCCGCCGCGGCGGTTCTGCTGGCGATCCTCGGGATCTACAGCGTGATCGCCTTCACGGTGGCGCAGCGCACGCAGGAGATGGCGATTCGGATCGCGCTGGGAGCGCGGCGCGGTGGCATTCGCAGCATCGTCTTGGCCTCGGCGGCAAAACTGGCGATTGCCGGTTGCGCGATCGGGCTGGCGGGCGCGGCGGCGGCTTCGCAGATGCTGCGGTCGTTTCTTTTCGGGGTGAGCCCCTTCGATCCGCTGGTGCTGACGCTGGCGGCGTTTGCGGTTCTGCTGCTAGCGCTGCTGGCGGCGCTGCTTCCGGCTTTGCGGGCATCGGCGGTGAATCCGACGGATGCTCTGCGCGCGGAGTAGCGCCGGGCTTTGGTGGCCGGATGCAGTCTCGCTTTGCGGCGGGAGCGGCGGGGAGAATATTCTGAGTATGGCCGTTTTTGCCGTGCTCAGAAACTCTCCGAAATGAGATACGAATGAAGAGACTTTTGGTTTTGGCGCTTCTGGTAACGGGCGCTGTGGTGGGACTGCGTCTGACAGCGCGGGCACAGCAGGAGCCGGTGATTCCCTATGCTCCGCCAAGACCGGCGAATACGCTGGTGATGCTGCCGGACGGCTCAACCGTGCATGTGGAACTGGCTACAACGGAACGGCAGCGCGAGTACGGACTGATGGAGCGCAAACATCTGGCGGCGGGGCAGGGAATGCTCTTCGTCCACGATCACAGCGCACCGCATGCGTACTGGATGTACCACACGCTGATTCCGCTGGACATCGTGTGGATGAACACGGATCACCGGATTGTGGAGATGAGCCCGAATACGCCACCGTGTCGAGGAGCTGCGAAGACGTGCCCCAATTATGGAGGCAATGTTCCGTCGAGGTTTGTGCTGGAGCTTCCCGCCGGCTCGATCAGGGAACACCATCTGAAGGTGGGTGAGCAGATCGCCTTCCGCCTGGAGTAACAGGCAGATTGCGGGTTTACGGGCGGCTATTTCTTCGGAGTGTGCCCCAGTTGATTGAGGCTGAGATCGACGCCGGCAAGGAAGAAGGCGACGTAATCGGAGTCCCTGCGAAACAGAAGGGGTGAGGTATTCGTGTCGAAGCTGGAGAAGATCAGAATGCGCGGCAGGCTTTTGGCGCCGTTGAGCAGCTTGCTGGGTACGATCGCCGGCTGCGGCAATTGGAGAGAATTGATCCAGGTCGGCTGACCTGCGTAGCCCTGAAACCGAGCGACATACCAGGCGCGCTGTTCCAGAACGCGAGCGGCGGGCATTCCGTCCTGGTTCACCAGGCGTGGTGGCGGAAGAAAGAAGAACGGTCGGCCCAGGCCGAGGGCATCCAGCCCAACGAAGGCGATGGGCTGTGGGATTTTGTCCTTCTTCAGGCGGCTGAAGAAAGTGCGCTCTCCGTTGACGCCATCGAGTTCCGCGAAGAGGAACGTGTAATGGCGAGGCTGAGCCTGCAGGGCGTGGTAGAGGATGGGCAGAAGGACGGCCTCCGGCCAGCCGGTTGAGGCGCCGGAATAGAGGCTGTGGGAAGGGTAGAAGGCGGCGACCACGATGGGCTGGGAATATTTTCCAGGCAATTCGCAGAGCAGATTTCCGCCGTTTGGCGGGTGACCTCTGCGCCTGCCGAGCGGCTGCTCGATCATGCGTGAGCCGGTACAACCGTTCTTAAGAAAGTACTGCCGCAGGCGAGTGTAGCGCGCGGCGTCGGAGGAGGGAACGGCGCGAAGCATAGCCGCCTGTTGAGCGAAGGGCATTTCCCAGAAGGCCAGGCCGTTATTCTGAGCAGGCGCGGAAAGAGTGCAGGCCAGCAAACCGAGCAGAACCAAGGCGGCCGCCGGAAGGTGACGGCGGAAGAAGGAAAACTGCGGAGCAGTGCGGTTCGTCATGGATCCTGATCCGAGCGCGAGACGAAGTAGGTTACCGCTTTTTCTTCTTTTTGTCCTTCGCCACAGGCTTTGCCGGTTTGACGACTTTGCGGGCTGTGGGTTTCGTCGCCGAGCGCGTGGCGGTGGATTTTGCCGGTTTATGGGACGGGGCAGCCTGCTTTTTCGGCAGAGGTTTTGCCACGGTTCGTGCGGGCTTCGACTGAGGTTTCTTTGCGGGCTTTGTCTTTGGCGCACTCTTTGCGGGTGCCGCAGCCCTGGCGGCTGACCTGGTCTTTGGCGCCGCTTTTTCCGGCTGTGCCGGAGTTTTGGCCGCCGCTTTTGTCTTCGCGGTAGGCTTTGCCGGCTGCACGGGAGCTTTCGCCGTGATTTCTGCCGGCTGCGCCGGGGCTTTCTTCGATTCCTTAGCCACAAGTTTCTGCGGCTCCGGCTTTACGGCCTCCGCCGGCTTCTTCGCGGCCGGTTCTTCAGCCGCCGGACGCGAGACAGATTTTGCGGCAGCCCGTTTGGTCCGCGGAGGAGGCAGAATCTCCGGAAGTTCTTCCACCTCGTGGTCTTCCTCCTGGTCTTCGTCGCCGTCTTCCGAATCACCGATGGCGGAGGTCTCTTCCTCTTCTTCCTCCTCGAATCGTGGCTCGGCGCGGCGTCCGCGGGGACGGCGGATGACGACCGGTGGGGGAGGCGCGGGCGGGGAAAACGGCTCAAGGAATGCGCGGATTGCTTCTTCGGTCTGGAGATCACCATCCATCAGCCGGAAGAAGAGTTCCTCGGCGATCTTGCCGTAGTCGGCGAGCTCGGGAACGATGCGCATCTCGGCCATGAGCGCAATGGGTATTTTCTGACGGGCTTCCGGCCAGACATTGAAGAACTGGTTGAACTTTTCCTGCACCTGAGGATTCTTCGAGCTGAAGGCCAGCCAGAGGACCGCCTCGGGCTGATAGCTGACCAGGAGCTTCCATGTCGCCGACGGTGTCCGGATGGATTTGGCCAGCAGTTCCTTCGAGAATTCCCTGGCGGAGTCGTCGAGATGATTCCACTGTTCGACGAAACCGGGGCGCGAGAAGGAGTGTTTGAGGCTGGCGATGTCCTTTGGGGAGAGCTTTGCGGTGAGCAGCTGGATATGGGCAGCGGAAGGATCGGGGCTGACGCCGAGCATGAGCAGCCGGATGTAGATGCGGTTGAGCTCGTCCAGGCCTTTGGTATCGGCGCGAGCCGCTGTCCACGCAGGGCAGAGAGCCTTCATCCAGCCTTCGGCTTCAAGGCTCTGAAGGGCTTTGAGCGGGTCTTCCTCGTGGGCAATTTCTTCCAGTTCGTAGCCGCGAGCCCAGGGCGAGATTTGCTCGATCAGGTTCTCATCCTTCGCATTCTCGTAACGAGTCTGCGTGCGCGGTTCCATGGTCCAGCCGGTGCGCGCGGCAAAGCGGATGGCGCGGACCAGGCGGGAGGGGTCCTCGATGAAGCCGTAATTGGAGGCGAGGCGGAGGTGGCGTCCCTCGATGTCGGCGAAGCCGTTGAGGGGATCGAGCAGGAGGCCCCAGGAACCCTCGTTCAGGGAGATGGCCATGGCGTTGGCGGTGAAATCGCGGCGGCGCAGGTCCTCATGGATGGAGGCCAAATGGTAAACCGGCTTGCCCGGCCGGGGATATTCCTCGCGGCGGGAGCTGGAGACTTCCACGCGAACGCTGCCCGGGAACCAGAAGAAGAGGCTATGGGAGGCTTCGTGCTCACCCCACAGCGTGGCACCGGCTTTCTCGAGCGGTTTCCTGAGCTTAAGAGCGTTTCCCTGAACCGAAAAGTCAAGGTCGCGGACGGGGAAGCCGCTGGTCAGATCGCGCACGGCACCGCCGGTGAGAAAGACCGTCATACCTGCGGCGCGGGCGGCATAACGCACCAGACGGAGCGCATTCTGCTGAGCGGCGGAGAGTCGATTTTCGAGAAGATAGATGTAATCGGGCATGGTGCTGGCGTCGTATTCCCTGTGGCTCCGATCCCCGCTCTCCGCATCCGGAAAAGTTCGGATAACTTCCAGCAGCACAGCTACTTACGGGACAGCGGAGGTACCATCCAAACTAACAATGTAACATAAGGACGCGCATGTGACCATGCCGCTTGCACAAATTTCGATGCGGTGTGGCCTGATTGTGCAACATTCAAAGCGCTGATTTCCGGGTGTATCGCACGCATGTCTTCAAGCCGCAAGAAGGCGATTTTCCGAAAGCTCTCCCGCGACTGGGTGGCGGGATACGTCCCTGCCGACGGTTTTGTGCATCATGGCCGGATCGAGATGCTGGATCTCCAGGGCAAAGTGGTGGAGCTGGCGGCCGAGGATCTGAAATGGATCTGCTATGTGAAGGATTTCAACTCCGGAGAGATTGGCAATCCGGAGCGGCTGCTGCGGAAGACCTTTGGCGGACGGCCACGAGGCGAAGGGCTGCACATCCGGGTGCGGCTGAAGGACGGCGATGTGATCGAGGGGCTTGCCGGAAACGATCGCAGCCTTGTGGCGGAGGAGGGAATTGCTCTGACGCCGCCGGATCTCCGCGCCAACGCACAGCGAATCTGGGTTCCCCGGGGGGCCATTGAGGAACTGGAGATTGTTGCTGTGCTGCGAACCGCGGCAAAGCCTCGGGCGAAGAGCGAACGCGGTGTGCAGGAGGAGCTCTTCTGACGGGGTGGGAGCATGGGATGAGTCAGCGGAGGCACGCCGAGACGCGCGAGGCTGCAACTTCCAATTTCCGGCTGGGCATCTTACCAGGCAGCACGAAATAAAACGACTGGGGAGTTGCCATGCGTTCGTCTGCCAAAGTACGGTCTCTGCGACTCGGCTTTTTTTCCGCTGTGTTGCTCCTCCTTTTTGTGTCATCTCTCACTCTGGAACCGATGGCGGCCGCCCAGGATCATTTGGTGAGCCATCAGGCACTTCAACAGCAGGTCCAGGCAACGTCGGCAAAGCGGCAGCAGAACATTGCCGATCTGTCCAGATTTCTGTCGACGCCGACCGCCGAACATGCGATGAAGGCGCACCATATCAATCCGGCAGAGGTACAGAATGCCATTCCGACGCTGTCGAGCCACGAACTGGCGAGCCTGGCGGCGAGGGCCAATCATGCGCAGCAGCAATTTGCCGCGGGGTTCCTATCCAGCGGTATGCTGCTGGTGGTAATCATCGCTATTGTGGTGGCGGTGATCGTTATTGCGGTTCATTGACAGGACGATGTTGAGAATCTGTGCAGTTTTTCTGATTTTGTGCTGCGCTCCCTGGGCGGGGGCGCAGCGCGGTTTGTGGATCAACGTTCCCTTTGTGCGGCAGCCGCGCGATGGATGCGGGGCTGCGACGATGTCGATGGTGATGGAATACTGGGCCGGGAAGGAACATCGTCCGGCGACGTCGGCCAGCGAGGTGGAGGAGATCCAGCGGCAGCTTTATGTGCCGCGGCTGCATGGGATTCGGCCGCAGGCGATGGAAGGCTATCTGCGGCGGCACGGATATGAGGCGTTTGGTTTCAACGGGAAGTGGAGCGACCTGGAGCAGCAGATTGCGAAGGGGCGTCCGCTGATTGTGGCGCTGCGGCCGAGCGGGCAGTCTGAGCTGCATTATGTGGTCGTGGTGGGCATCGATCCGGAGCGCGGGCTGGTGATGATGAACGATCCGGCGGAACGCAAGTTACTGACACAGGAGCGTGCAGGATTCGAGAAAGACTGGAGCGCCACGCACAACTGGGTTCTGCTGGCCGTGCCAAAGAACGCCGGAAACTGATTCGCAGGGGGACGCTGCTCCTTTGTCTTGC
>DAHVZZ010000545.1:0-3921 GCA_027323785.1 Acidobacterium sp.
TCGGCGTCGATGCCGACGTAGATCTCCTCGGTCACGTGCGTGATGCCGCGGTTGAGTGCTTCGGCCTTGCCGCCGTTGGGCTGGGTGATGACCAGCAGCCGCCCTTCGGCGATTTCCTGGGGATAGGCGTCGCGCGCCACGTCGAAGGTGCGGTCGGTGGAGCCGTCGTCGATGACGATGACGCGGAGGTTTTTGTAATCCGACTGCAGCACCGAGCGAATGGTGCGGACGATGACCTTTTCCTCGTTGTAGGCGGGAACCAGGACAGCGACCTGGGGCTCGTATCCGCTGGGCGCCGGGCGGCGGCGGTGGAAGCGGTCGATGAGAGCAAAAATACCGATCAGGAGCAGACGTGCGCTCATGAGCACGTCGCCGACAAAGAAGACGTCCACCAAAAAGTGCGAGAAGAAGCTGAACAGGAGGAATGCCACCCAGTCAAAGCGCGCCTGCCAGCGCAGCCTGGGAGGGATCGGCGGCATCACCTCGGCGCGCGTTTTGCCCATCAGGTCCGAGACCTGGACGAACTTATACCCCTTCGCCCGCATGGTGGTGATGAGCAGCGGCAGAGCGGCCACCGTGGCCGAGCGATTGCCTCCGCCGTCGTGCATCAGGATGATGCTGCCGCGCATCCAGCGCTGCGACTTCATCGCCTGAATCTGCTGTAACACGCTGTCGGTGATTTCCCGGGGCGACTTGGGCGGGTGCTCGTTCCAGTCGTTGGTGTCGATCTTGTCGCCGATGATGGTGTAGCCCATCTGCTGGATGTGGTACGCCGGAGCCGCCTCCTCGTTCGTGTCCGGTTCCTGATCGACAGAGTAGGGCGGCCGGAAGAAGAACGGCTCCACGCCCAGCTCCGCGGCAAACAGGCGTTCGGTCCAGTTCATCTCCTCGTGCACCTGCCAGGGCGCAATTTCGGCGATGTTCGGATGGGTGAAGGTGTGGTTCCCGATCTCGAATCCGTCGCGATATTCGCGCCTGATGAGGCCGATGTTGTTCTGTCCCTCTTCGCCGATGATCATGAAGGTGGCGGGGACGTGGTATTTCTCCAGCACGTCGAGGATTTTCGGCGTCCAGGTGGGATCGGGGCCATCGTCGAAGCTCAGGGCCAGCTCGTGGGGGTGGTAGCCGTACTGCTCCAGGGTGTAGGAGTGAGGCAGATGAACCATGTCCTCGTCGATGATGTTGAAGTCATCGGAGTCCATCTCAATGGTTCGCTGGCCGGGCCGGGGCAGGCCGACCACGCGCAGAATGTCGCCCTCGCCTTCAGTATTCACGTCCTGCCCGGGAGGGACGACGCTCAGCTTTTGGGGCGCATTCGCGGCTTCGGGATCGTCCCAGATATTCCACAGCGAGGGATCTTCCTCGCCGAGGCGCCAGAGCGCGAAGGTTCGCAGGCCCATTTGCCGCGCGTCGCGCATCTCGTTCAGCGCGGTCACGCCGTCGAGGAACCAGACCTGGTGGACCTCGTGGGTGTCCTCGTCGTCGTAGGCAAAATGCGGATTCAGTTCATCGCCCTGCAGATGGACGTCGGCCTCGGCGTCGGAAGCACGCTGCCAGGCCTCCTGCACGGAGAGGTCGTACGCGTTGACGACCTGCATTTTGGGGTGCCGGCCCTTGCCCCTGGGAGCCAGGGTCCAGTCATAGCCATAGTTGCCAATGCCGCAGATGATTTTCTGCTTCGGAACGATTTTGAGGATGCGCGTGAGATTGGCATCGAACCAGGGTTCGCCCGCGACCGGACCGGGACCGCTGCTTTCCTCGTGCTGGTCGTAATTCATGACGATGATGCCGTCGCTGTCTTTGGCCAGGGCTTTCAGGAAGGCACTGCTGGCCGAAACCTGGACGCTGACGTAGATGCGCCGGTTCTTTGCGCGAAAGTCGTTATGGAGTTCGCCGATCCATTGCGCGTAGAGCAGCAGATCCTTGTCCGGAACCTCCTCGAAGTCCATGCAGATGCCGCGGTACTGAGGATTGGCGGAGAGAAACCTGTCCAGTTCGATGTGCAGGCGCTCGCGGGCGGATCGGCTTTCCAGCATCTGGCCGATCGCGTCGCCTTCCCAGTCGCCGGTCAGAGTGTTGTAGTCGTTGAGCATGGGCAGGACGTCAACAACCTGCTTTGAGGCCGCGATGACCCCCCTTACTCGATTCTGCGGATCGACGCTGCGCACGCCGCTGGGTGTCACCACATCGTAAAACTGCACCGGATACTCCGGCGTGGCGCCGACCAGGGCGCCGCTGGCGGAGATAACGTGGAGCCAGTCCGGAAACAGCATATCCAGCTGCCGCACGTGCTCCTTGAGTGCCGCATAGCTGGCAGAATCGTTCTCATAGAACGCCGCTCGCAGAGACACGTTCTGGTTGGGGGTAATTTCCGAAGGATGACGGTGCAGCCGGCGGCGTCCAACCCGTCTGGCCGAGCGCCTGGGAAGCCTGGTCGGGCGCTGATGCAGAGCCTTGTAGTTGGGTTTCTGAATCGGAAGCAGCAGGCCCGGCATGGACTCGCGCGAAAATACGCTGAAGATAAAAACGGCAAGGACAAGGGAGAGTGCGATGACGAATATGTCAGTCGCCCGGCGAAGAATCTTTCGACGTCTCTGCCGGGGGTCGTAGAAAATCTGTTTCATCTGGCAAGGAGTAGGTGTACTTCATGGTACGATAAGCCGCTGTTCGGCGCTTCGTCGCCGGATACATTTCGCTACACCGTGGTTATGCATGCTGATGCGATTGTTTTTAAGCAACTTATTCCCGGCGATGGCCGGACTTTCGGTCTAGCCGATGCAGCGGTCCTTATCGCGATCCGTAAAGTGGTGTCTGCTTTCGCTGGCCCTGGCCGCCGGAGCAGTTCTGCGTCTGTGGTTCATCCACGCCTACCCGGAGCTTCAGGGCGATCCGCTGGTCTACGGGGACATCGCTAAAAACTGGACGCTGCATGGCATTTACGGGTTGACGATCGGCGGCGTCATTCATCCCACACTGATCCGTCTGCCCGGCTATCCGTTATTCCTGGTGGTGTGTTTCCGCCTCTTCGGCATGGAGCACTACAACGCGGTAATGTACGTGCAGGTGGCGATCGACCTGGCCACCTGCCTGCTCGTTGCCGCCTTCGCTCGCAGGGTGTGGAGCCGCCGGGCGGGCTGGTGGGCTCTGTGGCTCGCCGTTCTTTGCCCATTCACCGCCAACTATGTCGCGGTGCCGATGACGGAGACGCCGGAGCTGTTCTGCATTGCTGTGGGCTTCTATGCGCTGGCGCGTTTTCTGGAGCAGCCGCGCTGGAGCTGGGCGCTCGTTCAGGCTGCGGCCTGGAGCTACGCGGCCCTGCTGCGGCCGGATGGGCCTCTGCTGGCCGTGGTCCTCTGTCCGGCGATGGTCCTCTACGGATACCGGCGGTGGGGCGGCGCACGGATGCTGCGCTGGGCGGCCGCCTGTGGAGTGCTGTCCGTGCTGCCGTTCGTCCCGTGGGCCATCCGTAACTGGCATACCTTCCACGTCTTTCAGCCGCTGGCGCCGCGCTACGCCGTGGACCCAGGGCAAAGCACGGACCCAGGCTTCAATCGCTGGACGAAGACCGTGTGTGCGGATCTGACCTGCACCTGGGAGATTTACTGGAACCTCAACGGCAGCAAAATCGATCTGGCGGATTTGCCCTCGCGCGCCTTCGATTCACCGGCGCAATATCGCCAGACCAAAGCCCTTCTGGACGCCTACAACCGGACCGAAATCCTGACTCCGCAGATGGACGCGGAGTTTGGCGCCATCGCCCGCCAGCGCATTCGCGCGCATCCCTTCCACTACTACGTCGAGTTGCCGCTGGCGCGCCTGGCGGACATGTGGCTGCGCCCGCGCACCGAGATGCTGTGGATCGAACTGCGCTGGTGGCAGTACAGCGAGCATCCCGCGGAGACGATCTTCGCCTGGGTTTAC
>DAHVZZ010000581.1:0-2060 GCA_027323785.1 Acidobacterium sp.
TCGGCAACCAGCCGCTCCTCCACGCTCATCCGCGCCAGCGGCAGCGTCTCCGACTCGTCCCGCAGCCATTCGCTCTGCTGCCGCAGCAGCGGACCCTCCATCTTCCCCGCCCGCTCCACCTGCCACAGCGCATCGCGCCGATGCCGTATCCCGTCCAGCTGGTTCAGCGCTCCCGTCTGCGCCAGCCGCGTCAGGTCGCCGCGCGTTAGCGATGGCACCCGTTGCGCCAGATCCTCCGCCGAACGAAACAGCCCGCCCCTGCGCCGTTCCGCAACCAGCGCCTCCGCCGCCTGCCGCTTCAGGCCCTTCGCATAACCCAGACCAATGCGCAGTGCAGCACTCCCGTCCGCCTCATGCTCAATCGTGCATGCCCATTCGGAGAACTGCACATCCATCGGCTTCACCCGCAGCCCGTGCCGCTGAGCATCCTTCACCAGCACCGCCGGCGAATAGAACCCCATCGGCTGATTGTTGAGAATCGCGCAGGTAAACGCCGCCAGATACTTCACCTTGAAATACGCCGACGCATAGGCAATCAGCGCAAAACTCGCCGCATGAGATTCGGGAAATCCATACAGCGCAAACGAGCTGATGTTCTGCACAATGGTGTCCTGCGTCTTCGCGTCGATGCCGTTCGCCGTCATCCCCGCCCGCAGCTTGCCTTCCAGATTCTTCATCCGCTCCCACGATCGCCGCATCCCCACGGCGCGCCGCAGCTCGTCCGCCTCGCCCCCGCTAAAGTTCGCCACCACCATGGCCATCCGCAGCAGCTGCTCCTGAAACAGCGGCACGCCCAGCGTCCGCTCCAGCACCGGCTTCAGCGAAGGATGCGGATACGACACCGCCTCCTTTCCCTGTCTGCGCCGCATATACGGATGCATCATCTGCCCCACAATCGGACCAGGCCGAATGATCGCCACCTGCACCACCAGGTCGTAGAACCTTCGCGGAGAATTGCGCGGCAGCGAAGCCATCTGCGCCCGGCTCTCTACCTGAAACATCCCCACCGTATCCGCCTTCCGCAGCGCCTCATACACCTCATCGTCTTCCGGCAGCTGCGCCAGATCGACCTGCTCGCCGTAATGATCAGGAATCAGCTCCAGGCAATCCTTCAGCACCGCCATCATGCCCAGCCCCAGCAGGTCCACCTTAATAATGCCCAGATCCGCGCAGTCTTCCTTGTCCCACTGCACCACCGTGCGCCCCGCCATTGAAGCGCGCTCCAGCGGAACCACGCGATTCAGCTGCCCCTCGCAAATCACCATGCCGCCCGAGTGCTGCCCCAGATGCCGCGGCAGATCCTGAATCCGCATCGACAGCTCCAGATACTTAGCAATCCGCGGATGCTGCATGTCGAACCCCGCATGATGAAACGAGTGCGCCATCGTGTCCGTGCTCCCGCGCCACTCCCACTGGCTCACCAAACTCGACAGCCGCCCCAGCGTGTCCTCGTCGAACCCCAGCGCCTTGCCCGTCTCGCGCGCCGCCGACTTGCCTCGATAAGTAATTACGTTGGCAGTCATCGCCGCGCCCAGCTCGCCATACCGCCGATACACATACTGAATCGCCTGCTCCCGCTTCTCTTCCGACGGCAGATCCAGATCGATGTCCGGCCACTCCCTGCGGCTCTCGCTCAGAAAGCGCTCGAAGAGCAGCTCCATCCCCACCGGATCGATAGCCGTAATCTCCAGCGCATAGCAAACCGCGGAGTTCGCCGCGCTCCCCCGGCCCTGCACCAGAATGCCGTTCCCTTTGCAGAACTGAATAATGTCCCAGACGATCAAAAAATATCCGGCAAATCCCAGTTTCGCAATCAGCGCCAGCTCATGCTCCACCTGCTTCCGGGCACGAGCCATCAGCCGCCGGTCGTTCTTCGGACCGTACCTCCGCTCCACCCCTTCCATCGTCCGCCTGCGCAGAAAGCTGTCCATCGTCTCCCCATCCGGAACCGGATAGCGCGGAAATTCGTAACCGAGATCGCTCAGTTCAAACCCCAGCCGCGAAGAAAGCTCAACCGTGTTCCCCACCGCCCCCGGAACATCGCGAAACAGCGCCGCCAT
>DAHVZZ010000583.1:0-1707 GCA_027323785.1 Acidobacterium sp.
TCAACTTCGAGCGCCGCCAAATGCAGACCCAGGCGGCGCGGATCATCTCCGTCAACGAGAAAACGCTGTGCCTGAGCTTCGAGATCCGCATGCCGCACAGCTCGGGGCTGCTCAATCTGGCTCTCCCCGCGGTGGTGGCCAACACCATCCTGCGCCGGCTGACCTCCGATTGGGGACGTCGCCGCCGCCACGCCGGCGAGGCACGGGCGCGGATGGAGACGCTGGCGCGGCGGATCCGCTTGGGCGGCTCCCTGCAGTTGCCTGCGGTGCACCTGGCGGCGAGCGCGGTCGAGGACCTGGCTCCGGGTTCGG
This sequence comes from Acidobacterium sp., assembly GCA_027323785.1. GTDB lineage: Bacteria > Acidobacteriota > Terriglobia > Terriglobales > Acidobacteriaceae > Palsa-343. Next base: position 313 of record DAHVZZ010000583.1, read on the forward strand.
TGCTGCGCCTGGATATTCCCGCCAATACCCTTCCTGAATGGCGGGTGGGCAACCAGACGCTAGGCCGGGCGCAGGCCGTCCGGCAGGGCTCTCACCGGGCCGCCCGCATGGCGGGCCCGCTCATCGAGGTGGCGCAATGAAGACCTATCTGGATTGCTGGGCGGAGGTGGCGGAGGTGCTGTTTGCGCAGGCCCTGGCAGGTGAGCCTGAACTGGCCGAATCGCTGCCCAAACCGCTCGCCGATGGCTCATTCGGCTTTGCCGCGACCCTGACCGGGGCCGAAGAAGGCCGCTTTTCAGTCCTGGTCGACGCGTCGGTCCTGGAGACAACCCTGGTTGGCGAAGGAAACGATCAACAGGCCGGCTGGGGCGAGCTGCTGCGCGAAACCTTCGAGGCCGCCGCCGGGGAGTTGCTGGCCAAGACCGGCCAGAGCTGCCGCGTGGAGAACGTCGAAGAGATTGCCGGCGAAAGCACCGTATCGAGAGCTTTTCAGTTGAAGTCCGCCGGCCGCGCCTGGACGATTCTGGTCCGGGACGAGCTGCGGCCCGCGCAACCTGCTCCGCAGCCGGAACACGCCGCGGCGACATCGGCTCCGAGCCCGATCCCGGCGCAGACACCGAACGCGAGCTCGGGCGCGGAGCCCAGTATGGGCATCGAACTGCTCCTCGATGTCGAGCTGGAGGCATCACTGCGCTTCGGCTCGCGGGAGATGCCGCTGGGCGAGATCCTCGATCTGGGACCGGGCGACGTGGTGCAGTTGGACCGCCATGTCGCGGACCCGGTGGATCTGATCATCGGCGACAAGATTGTAGCCCGCGGCGAAGTGGTGCTGGTAAACGGCAACTTCGGGCTGCGGGTAACCGAAGTGGCCGCGCCCAAAAAGCGGCTGGAGAGCATCCGATGCCTGTTTTGAGAAGGAACCGCGGCGGAGAAGTGGATGCCCCTGTCCGTGATGCGCGGATGAACGCGGCAGGCGGCGCGGCGTTCAGCGCACCACCTGGCGCGGTCAAGACGACTCCGGCAAATATCTTGTGGCGCGGCGGGACGGAGCAGGATCCGCGGGCCGGATTGCGGCGCGGGGTCTTTCAAATCTGCGCCCATCCCGGCTGCGCCTCGGGATGGCTCCATCTCTGGCGCCATCGCTCCGTTCCGGTCTTCGAGGGCGGCTGGAGCTGCTCGCCGGAGTGCACGCGCGCGCTTATGGAAGCGGCGGTGCGGCGCGAGATGGACGGGCGGGGCTCGCGGCCCGCCGTCCATCCGCATCGCGTTCCGCTGGGCCTGGTGATGCTCGAACAGGGCTGGATCACGCAGGGCCAGTTGCGTCAGGCGCTCGATGCACAGAGGGCGGCGGGCGGCGGGCGCATCGGTCACTGGCTCATGCGCCGGCACGGCGTG
>DAHVZZ010000593.1:0-9054 GCA_027323785.1 Acidobacterium sp.
CGACTTGAAGCCGGACTGGAAGGCCGAGTCGGTCCCTGCCAGCACACTCGTGAAGCTTCCGGCAGCCGATGGGTCCGCCGGAGCAAACAGCGCGTTGAACTGCGGATTCAGAGGCGCGTTGCTCAGCATGCTGTCGGCGATGGTGGCCGGGAAGATGTCCGTGAACATTCCGAAACCGCCACGAAGAAGCGTATGCGGATGATTGGGGACCGAGTAGGTGAAGCCAACGCGGGGCAGGAGCGCAAACGGCTGGTACTTGTTGAAGGTCTGGTGAAGACCGGAAACGATCACCTGGTTATACGGTGTACTCAGACCCGCCGTCACGTTGTTGTAGCTGCCGGCAAAGCGCGCCAGGCAGTTTACCTGACAAGTCGGGTTTTGATTCTTCTCGAGCCGGATTCCGCCGGTGAGCTGCAGGTTCGGGGTGACTTTCCATTGATCCTGGATATAGGCGCCCAGGTTATAGAGTGCGATCGGCGCGCTGGCTCGGGTCGGGAAGTTCTGAAGTCCCTCCAACATCAAACCGTCGCCGAAGAAGTCGCTTCCGCCGAATGGGCCGCTGGCCGCCGGTCCGAACTCGAAGGCCAGGGGCGTGGTCAGGACCTGGAGGTCAAAATCTGTCACGTCGTCGCGCTTGAAGATCACGCCGAAGCTGGTAGTGTGGGTTCCGTGGGTCCAGCTGACGTCATCGTTCGCCTGGTACTGCGTGACATTGCGTCCCTGTGGCCAGTCGTAGCTTTCGCCACCCATGTTGCTGAAAGATCCGTCTCCAAACTCCATTCCATAGGGGAAGGTTGCCGTTGCCTGGGCCTGGTTCACGCTCACGAACTTGGCGCTGTACCATGCGCCGGAGAGGATGAACTGGTTGACCACGGTCGGAGAGAAGGTGTGCGTCTCTTCCAGCTGGCCTTCGTAATCCGGCTGGTCGCTCTCCGCGTTAAAGACCGGGTTGACGGGATCGACGTAGGTCGGCTGGATGCCATGATCGTATTTGAAGTGGACAAAGGCGGTATCGTTTTGCCCGAGTTTATAGTCCACACGAGCCGTGACCAGATTTTCCTTCAGGAAGTTCTTCGGATTGGCGGACAGGAATTCCGAATAGGTCAGGCCTGTCGGGAATACGTTATTCCAGACGCAGTTTCCTTTTTTGTCGGTCGCGATGCAGTCGTTGCCCGCACCGACCGATGACCCCTGGGCCAGGGATGCCTGATTGGCGCGCGGCGTTCCGGCATAGAGGCTGAACATGTGCTTGTAGAACGCGCATTCGCCGCCATTCCCATTGGCATACAGGGAGCTGGTGTTGTTGTCGCAGTTGCCGTCGTTACCGAGCACGCTGGGGTTGGTGATGGTCCACTCCGTCTGGCCATCGGCGTTCAGCCCCTGCATTGCGGTCCCGGCGGGGTTCATCTCGTAGGCCGCGGTCGGGAGGAAAACCGCATCCTGCGGCGCTGTGACAAAGCGCAGGCCCTCATAGTTCACAAAGAAGAACGCCTTGTCCTTCACAATTGGACCGCCGATCGCGGCCCCCCACTGGTTCGCGTTTGAAAAGGGCTGCGGCGCTCCCGACTGATTGTTGAAATAGTCGTTCGCGTTCATGTCGCTGTTGGTCCAGTAGTAGGTCGCGTTGCCGTGGAACTGATTGGTACCGGACCGGGTGATGATGTTTTCCTGGACGCCACCCAGAGCGCCGTACTGCGCGCTGTAAGCATTGGCGACAATGTTGACTTCCGCGATGTCGTTGGAGCCCAGCAGCATATTGCTGGGACCGGAGTTGTTCAGGTTAAGGAAGGGATCGTTATCCTCGGCGCCATTGATGGTGAAGTTATTGGAGGTCGCCGGCAGGCCGAAAGCGGAAGAGTTGCCGTATCCGCCCTGGGTGTTCATGACGACGCCCTGGGTCAGATTGACATAGTAGGTGATGTCGCCGCCCGGATTGGGAAGATTGTGGACCTGCTTCTCGCTGATGGTCGTCGAAATGTCGGAATTCTGCGGCTGCAGCAGCGGGATCGTATTTCCCATGACTTCAACCGTCTGTGAGCCTTTGGCCACGCCCAGGCTCATATTCACGGTCGCGGTCTGGCCGACGGCCACCGGAGTCGTCGTCCGCTTCGCCTGGAAGCCGGACATCGAGACCGTCACGGTGTAAGTGCCTGGCTGCAGCAGGCCGATGTGATAGTCGCCGGCCGCTCCGGTCTTGATCGTCTTGGTGAGTCCGGTTCCGGTGTTCTTCACCACGACTGTAGCGCCGGGGATGGCTGCGCCGCTCTGGTCGGTGACGATTCCAGCTACGTCGCCGGAAATCAGCGACTGCGCCGCCACATAGCGGGGAACCATCAGCAGGAGAGGGACTCCGACGGCCAGCAGCAGCATCAGAAACCGCTGGGTCCAACACGGGTAAGGCTTACTCATGCAAATCCTCCAGAAAATCTTTCAGCGTCGACTCAGCTCGACCATTCGACAGGGATGGGGAGTAACCGATTGTCCTGTTCACTAGCAATTCACATTCCAGACTGCGTGGCCTTAATGTCTTTGTGATTGAGTGATTTGCGTCACAACCGGTGCGGGACCTGCCTGGTACGATCCCGGATTCTGGAGACGAGCACAGGAATGCATACAATTTATGGGATTTTGAAGATTCCATAGTTGCGCCTAATATTCTCCTTTTACAGGGTGGGTCGGGCTGCACCCCGAAAGGAACGTCAAGATCCTGGGATTTCCCACAGGTTCGCAATGCCGGACCCGGTGCCGCGTCCTTTCGTCAGCCGCAGCATCTGTAAATCTGTGGAAAACTAGAGACGGCGCCTCAACTATATAAGGAGGCTTTATGAATGCCCTGAAGACAACGTTGCTGCTGACAACGCTGACCGTGCTGCTGGTTCTCATCGGAAGCCACTGGGGCGAAAACGGAGCGATCCTTGCGTTCGTCATCGCAGCCGGCATGAACTTCTTCAGCTATTTCTATTCGGACAAGCTGGCCCTCCGCATGTACCGCGCCCAGCCGGTTTCGCGGGAAGAGCTGCCCCGCGCCTACGAGGTAGTCGAACGCATGACCGGACGGCTGGGCCTGCCGATGCCGAAGATCTACGTCATCCCCACCGAGTCGCCGAATGCATTTGCGACCGGGCGCAACCCGAAGCACGCCTCGGTCGCCGTCACCCACGGCATTCTCCAGTTGCTCAACGACGACGAGCTGGAAGGGGTTCTTGCGCATGAACTGGGGCACGTCCGCAACCGCGATATTCTCACCAGCTCGATTGCGGCTACTCTGGCCGGCGCCATCACGCTTATTGCCCGGATGATGTGGTGGGCGGACCTGTTTGGAGGATATGGAGGCGGCGGGTCGGATCGGCGTAACGGGGTCTTCAGCACGCTCGCCATGCTGATCCTCGCGCCGATTGCGGCGATGATGATCCAGCTGTGGGTTTCCCGGACGCGCGAATATGAAGCGGATGCCACTGGGGCTCACATCACCGGCAATCCCTATGCGCTGGCCAGCGCGCTGGAGAAGCTGGATGCTTATTCGAAGCGGATGCCCATGGCGGGTTCAGCCTCCACCGCGCATCTGTTCATCGTGCAGCCGCTGCTGAGCCGGGCCGAGTTCGCCAATCTTTTCTCCACTCATCCTCCGATCGCCAAGCGGATCGAGCGCCTGATCGGCCGTCCGAGCGTCTACGGCGCTCCGCAGCGTTGATCCTGAAGGGGGCAGCGGGGTTCTGCTCCCTTCAGCTGACCCTGTACCTGGCGGCTTGCGGCCTGTACCCTTTTTTGCATGAAGACTTTCCTGCGCACCTTCGCGTGGCTGCCCCTGATCGTCTGGCTCGGAGGTGAATTTTTCTTCGTCATCACCGCCTGGGCGGCGTTCCATACGCTCCCTTACAACACCCAAGCGGCCGGCACGATCGTGAGGCTTTGCCTCGTCACGCTCCACCGCGAAGGCATCTACTGCGGCTGCATCATGATTGTTTTTCTTGCCCTCGGCTTTGGGGCCCGCGCCTTCCGCTCCACGGCATTGCCCGCAATTCTGGCCGTCCTTATTATGATGGGCCTCACGGCGTACTCGCAGTATTCCATCATCCCGCGGATGGACCGCGATTTGGCCGCCACTGGCGGAACCATCGAATCCGTTCCGGCCACCAATCCCAGCCGCGTCGAGTTCAACCGCCTGCACCACGTCTCTGTGGATGTCGAATCGGCGGTGATGATTGGCGGCATTCTGGTTGCCGTGCTGCTCGCTCACGCCTCCGGGATTGAAGATCGCCGCTGACGGTTTGGGACCGCCGGCGGCTCGCCTCTCTTTACCCGCTGTGCCGGATGTGCAGCACATCGCCGTCCTGCACCAGGTAGTCCTTGCCCTCCAGCCGCAGCGTTCCCTGCGAACGCGCCACCGCTTCGGACCCGGCTTCCAGCAGAGTGTCCCAGTGGATCGTCTCCGCCCGGATAAAGTGCTTCTCCAGGTCGGTGTGGATCGCTCCGGCCGCTTCCTGAGCTCGCGAATTGGCCGGCACCGTCCACGCCCGGCACTCGTCCTCGCCTACCGTAAAGAAGCTGATCAGGCCCAGCAGCTCATAGCTTCGCCGGATCAGGCGCACCAGTCCGCTCTCCCGCAGCCCGTAGGACGACAGAAATTCCTGCGCCTCCGCATCTTCCATTTCCGACAGCTCGGCTTCCACTTTGCCGCAGAAGGCCGTCACCCCGGAATTCCTGCGCGACGCCAGCTCCGTCAGCCCGTACTTCTCGCCTGCCTTCTCGAGATCCTCGCCGAGGGTCATGCTCTCCGAGAGATTAAGGGCATAGAGGATGGGCTTCTGCGACAGAAACATGAAGCCGCGAATGAGCTTCTCCTCTTCGGAGGAGATCTCCAGTTCGCGCAGCGGCTTCTCGGCTTCCAGAGCCTCTTTACAGCGCAGCAGCAGCGCGTTTTCCTTTTCCAGATCCGGGGTGCGCATCTTCTTCAGGTCTTTTTGCAGCCGCTCCAGCCGCTTCTCCACCTGGCCGAGATCCGAGATGATCAGGTCGAACTCCACTTTTTTCGCGTCCCGCAACGGGTCGATGCCGTCCATGAGCGGCACCGCGTCGTTCTCGAACGCGCGCAGCACATGGATCAGCGCATCCACATTCCGCAGCGAGGCGAGGAACGCCGTCTCCTTCAGCGCCTCCTGCCCAATGGCAGCCACATCCGCATACTCCACCGTGGCATGCACCAGCTTCTTTGGGTTAAAGAGGGCCGCCAGCCGGTCCAGCCGGTCGTCGGGAACCTTTGCGATTCCCAGATGCGCCTCGCGCGAGTATCCGCGATCCTCAACGTTGACGCGGGTCAGAATTTTAAACAAAGAAGTCTTGCCCACCTGGGGCAGTCCGATAATGCCAGTTTTCATAGCAATTCCCTGTGTAGAGACTAATCTCTGATCATAAAGCCTGTGTGCGCTTCACCACGACGGCAGGGACCGGCAGCGCGGCCTCCGGCGCGCTCCTCTCCTGGGCATTCAATGGCTCAATCTTCGCTGCCAGGCCGCGAATGCGCCCCCTTACCCATTGACCCGAACCATCATCTCGCGAATGATGGTTTTACCGCCCCGGATTTCAGACCTCAAGGAAAGCATCTTCGTCATGCCCGACTCCGGCATCCCACGCAGCGGACTCATCTCCATCATCGATCTGCTGACGGCGCTGGTGACTTCGGCGCTTGAGCCGGCCAGCGTCATGCAACAGGCCGCCGAGCATGCCGCCAGTCTCACTGGCGCTCAGGGGGCGGTCGTCGAACTGGTCGATGGCGATCAAATGGTTTACAGCGCGGTGTGCGGCACCGCGGTCCCATCGAAGGGTCTCCGGTTCAACCGCCATGGCAGCCTCTCCGGCCTGTGCGTGCAGCAGGCGACGCCTCTTCTCTGCGAAGACGCGGCCACCGATCCTCGCGTCAATCCCGAAGTCTGTAGGCGGGTCGGTATCGGTTCCATGATCTGCGCTCCGCTCTTTCACCAGAAGCGCGCCGTGGGCGTCCTGAAGGTGCTTTCGCCGAGCGGCCACGCCTTCCACGAAGGCCACGTCGAGGCGCTCGGAATGGTCGCGTCGGTGATCGCCGCTTCCCTGTTGAATGCCGGCCGCTATGCCAGCGCGGATTTCGAGCGCTACCACGACGCACTCACCGGGCTTCGCAACCGGCGCGCTTATGAGGAAGAACTCGCTCTCGAGCTGGCTCGTCATCGGCGCTACCATCGGCCGCTCACGCTGGTGCTGCTCGATCTGAACGGGCTTAAGATCGTCAACGATACCTATGGTCATCCCGCCGGCGATGCGATCATCCGCCAGGCCGCCGAAGCCATGGTCCGCACGACGCGCACACCGGATCGCTGCTACCGCCTGGGCGGAGACGAATTCGCCATTATCCTCCCGGAAACCGCCCTCGGCCAGGCCCGCCAAGTACTCACGCACCTGCTGCCCGAGATCTCGGCAATCGGCATGGGCATCTCGGCATCGGTGGGCCTTGCGGAGCCTCAGCCGGGGACGAAATCATCCGATCTGCACGCCGCCGCCGACCGCGCCCTTTACATCGAAAAAGAGGCCTTCCACGCCCGTTCGGCCGCTCAGCGAGCCTGACTGCGGACCCTCGGTACCCATTCCCGGTTCCTGTGGCAGCCCACCTGAGCGGCCAAAGGGGGTAATCTGAACAGGCCCATGCTTATCTCCCTCCTTCTCGGCGCTTTCGCCGGCATTGCTGACATCTTCGGCGGCCTGATTCTGGTGCGCCGCGACTGGCCGCGTCATTACCTGCGTTACTTCATCGCTCTGGGCGCGGGATTCATGATGGCCGTGGCGCTCCTCGACATGATTCCGGGCAGCCTGAAGTTCAATCAAACATGGGCGCTGCCGCTGGTTCTCGCCGGCTATTGCATCATCCATCTGCTGGAACACACCATCACGCCGCATTTCCATGTCGGGGAAGAAACTCACGCCGAGGAATTCATCCACCGTCACACCGGCTATTCAGTCCTGCTCGGCCTTTCCGTCCATTCCTTCTTCGATGGCGTGGCCATTGGCTCCGGTTTCGCGCTCTCCAGCGCGCTGGGGTGGCTCATCTTCCTGGCCATCTTCCTCCATAAGATTCCGGAGGGCTTCACGATTGCGTCAGTCACGCTGGCCTCGGGCCGTTCCCGTCGTGCAGCCATCATCTCCGCGGTGGTTTTAGCGGGCGCGACCATCGGCGGCGTTCTGATTATCGGACTGCTGCCCAGCTGGGTCGCGGCGGGACTACCGCTTTCCGCGGGTGTCGCGATCTATGTGGCAGCCACGGATCTGCTGCCGGAGACCAACCGCGAGCCCGGCATCCGCATGGCGCTCATTTTCTTTCTGGGTGTGGGCGTCTTCCTGCTCATTCGAATGCTGGCCCCGGTTTAAATCCGCTCGCTCAGCTTCACTACTGCCCTGAGCTTCGACCGTATTGCTTCCGCAGGAACGGTATCCAGCTGCACAAGCGCACCTCGTCCAACGTACTGCTGGTCACCTTTCTGCCACAAGGCCGCCATGTCCTTTCGGCCACGCGCGGCCGGTCCCCACCGACTTGAAATAGACCGCAAAAGGGCGGAAAACTCTGCGAGAGCGGCAGCAACGGCCATGGAATAACCCACAGAAGGACTGTTTGCCGTGTTGTAGACTCATGTGAACTAAGACGAGAGGACGCGTCAATGAGAGCCAAACTCCATAGCGCCCTGCTTTATGGCGCGATGATTGCGGCCGCAGTCTGGATATTCTTCAGGATACGCTCCAGTGGCAGATTGCTGGTCGCGCCTGAACGAATGACGCTGGGCCACTTTGCCGCGAATGCGCCAACGGTATCGGTCACCTCTTTCACGCATGTGCTGCTTGCACTGGTGGTCATACTGCTGAGCGCGCGGGCGGTGGGATTTGTGTTCCGCCGATTGAACCAGCCTCCTGTGGTTGGAGAGATGATTGCGGGGATTATGCTCGGACCATCGCTGCTGGGGCAGGTGTCGCCGGGCGCATTCGCCTATCTGTTCCCGCAGCAAATGACTCCCTATCTCTCGGTTCTCGCCGACATCGGCGTCATTCTGTACATGTTTCTGGTAGGCGTAGAGCTGAATCCGGGCCTGCTGCGAGACCGCGCGCATGTGTCGGTGGCAACATCCCATGCCAGCATCGTTGTGCCATTTCTGATGGGCAGCGCGATTTCGCTCTGGCTCTATCCCTTGTATTCCACCAGCGATGTGCGGTTTGTGGTGTTTGCCTTGTTTATGGGCATTTCGATGTCGGTCACGGCGTTTCCGGTGCTGGCGCGGGTCGTTTCGGACCGGGGCATGCAGGATGACCCTCTGGGCGCGACTGCCCTGGCATGCGCATCGATCGACGATGTGACCGCATGGTGTCTGTTCGCCCTCGTCGTGAGCGTGGCCAGAGCGCATGCGCAGAGAGTTCTGTTCACGCTGACGCTGACGGCGGGCTTCATCCTTGTCGTGTTTCTCGTTCTTCGCCCCGGCGCGATCTGGCTGGCACGGCGTCACGCGCAGAGGCAGCAAACCGAGCAAAGCTCGATTGTGATTGCCTGCATCGCGCTATTGCTCGCGGCACTTGCCACCCAGTGGATCGGTATTCATGCCCTGTTCGGAGCATTTCTGGTGGGCGCCGTGATTCCCCATGACTCTCCGCTGGCCCGAGACATTCGGCAGAAGTTCGAGGATCTGGTGGTGATCCTGTTCCTTCCGGTGTTCTTTGCATTCACGGGCCTGCGCACGCAGATCGGACTGGTGCACGGATTCCGGGACTGGGCAATTTGCGCGGCGATTATCGTGGTTGCATCCCTGGGAAAATTCGGCGGAGGAACAATTGCCGCGCGACTGACCGGTTTGGGCTGGCGGGAGGCCGCCTCGCTGGGAATCCTCATGAATACGCGAGGTCTGATGGAACTGATCGTGCTGAACGTCGGGATGGATCTGGGAGTGCTTTCGCCCACTCTGTTCGCCATGCTGGTCATCATGGCAGTTGTGACGACAGTCGCCACAACGCCCGTGCTGGTGGCCCTGGAGCGATCCGCCACTCCAGGCA
>DAHVZZ010000062.1:0-4732 GCA_027323785.1 Acidobacterium sp.
GTCTGTTTGACCGCATGCGGAAGGCTGTTTCGCGTACGCGCGACAGCCTGAGCGAGCGCATCGACGGAGTGATGGCTCTGACGCGCGAAGTGGACGAAAGCGCGCTGGAAGAGCTGGAAATGAGCCTGATCGCGTCGGACATCGGCGTAACGACGGCGGCGGAGATCGCTGACAAACTGCGGGAGCGGGCGAAGCGGCAGCAGATTCGGGATGGAGCGGAACTGAAGGAGCTGCTGCAGGAGCAGCTGCGGGCGATTCTGGACGAGAATGCGCGACCGGCCGCGGCAGTGGCGCCTCCGGAAGTGATCATGATGGTGGGCGTGAACGGTACCGGGAAGACGACTACCAGCGGCAAGCTGGCGGCGTATTTTCGGGCTCAGGGCAAGACGGCGCTGCTGTGCGCGGCGGACACCTTTCGGGCAGCGGCGATTGAGCAGCTGGAGGTGTGGGGGAAGCGCAGTGGCGTGGAGATGATCCGGACGAAACAGGGCGGCGATCCCTCGGCGGTGCTGTTCGACGCGCTGACGGCGGCGAAAGCGCGGCAGAACGATGTGGTGATTGTGGACACGGCAGGACGTCTGCACACCAAGACGGGGCTGATGGCGGAGCTGGACAAGATGCGGCGGACCGCGCAGAAGGTGATTCCGGATGCACCGCACGAGGTGCTGCTGGTGCTGGATGCGACGACGGGGCAGAACGGGCTGCAGCAGGCGCGGCTGTTTACGGAGTCAGCGGGAGTGACGGGGATTGTGCTGACGAAGCTGGACGGGACAGCGAAGGGCGGGATCGCAGTGGCGATTGCGCGGGAGATGAAGCTGCCGGTGCGGTTTGTGGGAGTAGGTGAGGGCCTGGAAGATCTGCTGCCATTTGACAGCGAGGCATTTGTTCGTTCATTACTATCGAGTTAGCGATTCGTATTTCGCCAGTTAAGGAAGATCGTGCAGAAAGCAGGCGAAAATCTCCCCCAGCACGAGTTCTGGATGCAGGAAGCTCTGGAGCTTGCGCGGCAGTCGACTGGTGTCTCTTCTCCGAACCCGGCGGTGGGCTGTGTGCTGGTCCGCGACGGGCGGGTGGTGGGACGAGGATTCCATGCATACGACTGGCTGGATCATGCGGAAATCAGCGCGCTGAAGGAAGCGGGCGAACTGGCGCGCGGCGCAACGGCCTACGTAACGCTGGAACCGTGCTGCCACACGGGGCGAACGGGTCCGTGCACGCAGGCGCTGATGACGGCGGGTGTGACGCGGGTGGTGGCGGCGACGGCGGATGCGAATCCTCGGGTGAGCGGCAAAGGGATGGAACAGCTGCGCGAGGGCGGGGTTGAGACAGAGACCGGCGTCCTGGAGCGCGAGGCCCGCGAGCTGAACGATGGATTTGCGCGGTACATCCGGACGGGGCTGCCGTTTGTGACGCTCAAGGCGGCGGTGTCACTGGATGGCAGGATTGCGCCGGCGCCGGGGACGACGCCGCGGGGAGCTCCGGTGTACATCACCGGCGGTGAGGCGCGGACAGCCGTGCAGCAGATGCGGCACAGCGCCGATGCCGTGATGACGGGGATCAATACGGTATTGCAGGACGATCCGCTGCTGACGGATCGCTCGGGACTGGAGCGGCGGCGGCCCCTGCTGCGGGTGGTTCTGGATTCGGCACTGCGGATTCCGCTTGATGCGAAGCTGGTGCGAACAGCGCACGACGATGTGGTGATCTTCTGCTCGGTTGCGCCGACGGATCGGCAGCGCTCGCTGGAGGCGCTGGGGGTCCGGGTGGAGAGGGTGGATGCGGATGTGGTGAAGCCGAACGGGCCATCGCGGCGGATTGGGGATCCGGTGCGCCGGATGGGCGTTTCTCTGCGCCAGGTGCTGGAGCGGCTGGGGAAGATGGAGATGCTGTCGGTGATGCTGGAAGGCGGCGCGCAACTGAACGGGTCGGTGCTGAAGGGCGGGCACGCGGACAAGCTGACGCTGTTCTATGCGCCGGTGCTGCTGGGGCCGGGAGCGGTGCCGCTGGCGCAGGAGCCGATTCCGGAGGCGATTCCGGAGGGGCTGGGGCGAACGGTGGCGTTCGTGGGGCGGGATATCCGCATGGACAGCTACCTGCGGGATCCCTGGGCGTAAGCTGAAAGCATGTTTACCGGAATTATCGAGGCCACGGGGAGCGTGGCGTCAGTGGAGATGCGGCATGGAACGGCGCGGATTGGTGTGTCGTCGCCGGATTTCGCGCATCGGCTGCGCCGCGGAGAGAGCATTTGTGTGAGCGGGACGTGCCTGACGGCGCTGGAGACGGAGCCGCCGGTGTTCTACGCGGATCTGGCGGCGGAAACGCTGGCGCGGACTTCTCTGGGGCAACTGAAGGCGGGCTCGGTGGTGAACCTGGAGCTTCCCACGCCGGCTGGCGCGCCGCTGGGCGGGCATGTGGTGCAGGGACATGTGGATGGGCGCGGGGAACTGGTTTCGCTGGAGCCGGTGGACGCGGGGGCGGATCCCGAACTGGCCGACTGGTGGCTGCGGGTGCGCGTGCCGGAGAATGCGCGCGCGTACATGGTGGAGAAGGGCTCGATCGCGGTGGAGGGAATCAGCCTGACGATCGCGGCCTGGGATGGGGAGATCGTCTCCATCGCGATTCTGCCGCATACGCGCCGGGCGACGAATCTGCGAGTGCTGCGGCCGGGCGATCCGGTGAACGTGGAGGCGGACGTGCTGATCAAGCTGGCGGTGGAGCAGCGGAACTGGCGGCCAGGGTTCGAGCTGACGACGGAGTATCTGCTGGCCAACGGCTATTAAGTAATCGATACTGTGACTATTGCGGCGTAATGATGCCGCCGACGGGCGTCCGCTGAGGATAGATTTTGGCTGCCGGGGCTGCCAGGCCCATGGTTTCCGCGATGACGCCGAGGTGGCGAATGCCGGAGGCCGGCTGGATGAGGACGGCGGGAGCGTTGCCGGTGAGGAGTGATTCCTCGCGCGCCTGCTGCCAGGCGGCTGCTGCGGCAGCTCCGTGAGGACAGAGGAGGATGCCTTCGTGGCGTGCCCAGTCGAGGAGGGATGCCTGCCAGGCATTGTCAGGCAGATCCATGATGCGGCCACCGGAAGGATGGATGATCTCGCGCAGCAGGAAGTCGGCGTGTTGTGGGGCGGAGACGGTGGTTCGGATGGCGATGATTTTGGGGCGGTGGCCGGCGACCCAGCCGAGCTCTTCCAGTTCATGGAATGCCTTCCAGAGGCCGATGAGGATGGCGTCGTCCAGAGGGCAGAAGATCGCCTGGGGATAGCGCCAGCCCAGCTGCTCGACGATTTCAAGTCCGAGGGTTTTCGCGCCTTCGATGCGAAAGGGATCGAGAAGAGGGAAGCTGAGAGATCGATCGCGGCGGGCATCTTCAGCGGCGTGACGAGTGCAGGCGGCCGGGGTGTCGTCGAGGAGGGTGAGGGTTGCGCCGCAGGCGAGGGCTTCGGAGTAACCGGAGGTATCAGCGCGGGGCATGATGAGGTGTGCCTGCAGTCCGGCGGCGGAGGCATAGACGGCGAGGGCCACGGCTTCGTCTCCGGCGGCGGCAGCGACGATCCTTCGATGACCGCTGTGGAGAGCCACGGCGACGGCCACGGAGATGCCGCGAGCGTGGAAGCTGGATGCGGGATTCGCCGCTTCGTTCTTGACCAGCAGGTGGGGATGGCGGCGGGATGGGAGCAGCGGCGTCCAGCCGGTGGGGAGGGTGAGGGGTGCGGAGTCCGGCAAAAGCTGAGCGTACCGAGCGATGGAGGGCGGAGCGGCGGCGGCGGGTTTGGCGGCGCCAGCGAAGGCCGCGGCGTGGTACCGGACGAGGAGAGGCGCGGAACAATCGGGGCAGAGCGGCTGGGTGATGTCGCCGGTGAGGTGGCGATGACAGGCGGGGCATTCAAAGGCTGCGACTGGAGGCACGGCATCAGCATACATGGAGAGGCAGGGAGGGTTGCGAGGCGGGAGTGCGGGAGACGGAAAATGTTGGACGCACTGTGGATGTAACGCTGCGTGTTGTTTGCTACAATCCAGATACGGGATGGTGACAGTCTCGTGATGGGTGCGGCATTGTGAGATGCCAATCCTCGTCAAAAGAAGGAAGCCGCAGGTGCAACGCCTGGCGGTGAGGTACAAGAGGGGACGTAGTTCAGTTGGTTAGAATGCTGCCTTCTAACCGGCTACCTTTGGAATCAGTAAGATAGCTCCTTGGTGTCCACGATGGTGTCCACGCTTTGATAGAGTTGGCCTCAGAGGAGGACTCTTTCGATGCCGACTCTCAAACCCTTGGGCGCTCTTCTCAACGCTCCCGATTACGCGGACCGCGTAAACCTCATCAAGAAAATCAAAACCGCCAGCGGATGGCGCTTCGCCTCCGTCATTCCTGAAGCCAACGGACGGCTCAAGGATCGTGTCCGCATCAACGGCCAGATCGAAGTCCATCCTGAAGGCGCCTACTACATCGAATGGCGTGTCGGTGGCCGGAGCGGTCGCCGTTATCGCACCGCCGTCGCCAAAGAGGATGCCATCGACCAGGCCCGCCGCAAGGCCATCGAGTTGCGCGCCATCCGCGACGGCCTCATCGCCGGTCCCGAACCGGAGCCGGAGGTTGCGCCCAAGACGACAATCGGTGATGCCATCGACGCCTATCTCCGGTATGTGAAGATGCAGCGCAAGCCTCGCACCCATCTGACCTACCGCTACACGCTCGACACCCTGCTCCGCGCTTCCTACAAGAAAAAGT
>DAHVZZ010000632.1:0-4657 GCA_027323785.1 Acidobacterium sp.
ATCGCTGGTTGACATATTCGTTAGTGGGTTCATCAGTCCCCTGTCCTCACATCCTGAAATCGAAACGCACCAGAGCCGTCTGGATTACATTTACTGTCCGTACGTGGCCTTCGCGCCATGCTTCCGAAAATAGTGCCGGTCCAGCAATGCCTGCGATACCCCCCGGCACTCCGGATTCAGCGTCGCCGTGTAGTACCCCATCCGCGCTACCGCTTCCAGCACCACTGCATGATACGCGGCCTGCATCGCATCTTTCCCCCACGCGAACGGCGCATGTCCGGCCACCAGCACACCCGGCACGGCCCGCGGATCCAGCCCCCGGAACCGCCGCACAATCGCCTTCCCCGTGTTCAGTACGTAATCTCCGCCGATCTCCTCCGCTGACAGCTCCTCCGTCACCGGCACCGGCCCGTAAAAATAATCCGCATGCGTCGTTCCGTAGGCCGGAATCTCCCGCCCGGCCTGCGCCCATGCCGTCGCATATTCCGAGTGCGTATGCACCACGCCGCCGATCCCCGCGAACTCACGGTACAGCTCCAGGTGCGTCGCCAGATCCGACGACGCCTTCAGCTTCCCTTCGACAATCTTTCCGTCCAGGTCCGTCACCACCATGTCGGCGGCCGTCATCGCCTCATACGGAACCCCGCTCGGCTTGATTGCCACCAAACCCTGCTCCCGGTCGATCCCGCTCGCGTTCCCAAACGTGTACAGAACCAGCCCGCGCTTCACCAGCTCCAGATTGGCTTCCAGAACTTCAGCTCTCAGCTTCTCCAGCAGCACACTGCTCCTCCCGCGGCCCACGCCGCATTCTCCGGTTTCATCATCCAGTAAACATTTACCGCAAGCCTACTGGCCGCTTCCGCAGGTGTCAAGAAAGCGCCGCCAGCCCCGCGCAACGCCTCCCGCGTCAATCTGCGAACTACCCAAAAACTACCTGCCGCGCGCCCTCGCGTCCAGCGCCCCCCGCAACTCCCCGCATACCCGCTCCATCTGCGCATCGCTGATGCGGTTGAAGAACGGCAGCGCCAGCGTCCGCTGCGCCACCCGCTCCGTCACCGGCAGCTTCCGCTCGCTCCAGCCCGCATACGCCGGCTGCAGATGGATCGGCGCAAAGTATCGCCCCGTGGCGATTCCCGCCGCGGCCATCGCCTGCATCGCCGCATCGCGATCCGCCTGGCTGAAGCCCTCCGCCAGCCGCACCACGTACACAAACCAGCTCGTCTTCCGCCCCGCAACCTCGGCTGCCGGCGTCAGCACGTTCGCATCGCCCCGCAGCAGCTCTCCATAGCGCCGCGCCACCGCTTCACGCCGCGCCAGAATTTCATCGACCCGCGCCAGCTGCGCTAGCCCCAGCGTGCACTGCATTTCGGAAAGCCGATAGTTATACCCCAGCTCCGCGTGATCGAACCACGAGTGCTCCCTGCCCGCGTCGTAACGGCCCATCTCGTAACGTCCATGGTTACGAAGCGCCCGCATTCTCCGCGCCGCATCCCCATCGCGCGTCACCACCATGCCGCCTTCGCCGGTCGTGATCTGCTTGTTGGGATAGAACGCAAACACCGCCGCGTCCCCAAACGATCCCACCCTTCGCCCGTCGATCTCCGCTCCCGGAGCTTCGCACGCGTCCTCGATCAGCTTCAGCCCATGCCGCCGCGCAATCTCCGCGAGCTTCGCCGTTTCCGCCGGCCGCCCAAACGTATGCACCGCGATCAGCGCCCGCGTCCGCGGCGTTACTGCCGCCTCCACGCTCTCCTCATCCAGATTCAGCGACGTCTCTTCGATGTCCGCGAACACTGGCCGCCCTCCCACATAGCGCACCGCGTTGGCCACCGCAATAAAGGTGAATGATGGAACGATCACCTCATCGCCCGGGCCAATCCCCAGCGCCAGCAGCGCCACATGCAGCCCCGCCGTCCCCGAGCTCACCGCGACCGCGTGCGGCACGCCGACGTAAGCCGCCATCGCCGCCTCGAACTCCGCCATCTTCGGCCCCAAGCTCAGACGCGAACTGCGCAGCACGGCCACCACGGCCTCAATCTCGGCCTCGCCAATGTCCGGCCCGGACAGCGGAATCTCTATCGCATTCATGGCAGCGGCATCGCTCGCTTAATCAGCAACTCCGCGCCCAGCGGAGCCGTCGTCAGCACCTCCACAATCCGCTCCGCCGCCTGCCCGTCGCCATACGGATTCGTCATCCCCCGCAGCGACTCCCGAAACTCCGCGCTCCTCGCCCGCTCCATCTGCCGCAGAATCGCACCCGCGTCCGCCTCCGCGTCCAGCACATTCGCCGCGCGCTCGCGTCCCTTCTGCCGGAACCCGACATTCACTGTCGGCAGTGCGAACGACGCCGTTTCCATAATTCCGCTGCTCGAATTCCCCACCATCGCATTCACGCACCGCAGCAGGCTCCAGTACGTCACCGCGTCCAGATTCACAAACACGCGCCCGTTCCCGCGCCGCTCCACAAACTCCCGCGTCCGCTCGATCAGCGACCGGCTGCCCGCATCCGAATTCGGATAGCAAAACACAATCGGCCCCGCCACGCGCTCCAGCGCGCCGAACAGCGCCGCAGCCTCCGCCGTCGTGTCCTGCTCCAGCGTCACCGGATGGTACGCCACCAGCAGCGGCGGCGTGCTCAGGTCCATCCCGCACCGCTGCTCCACTTCCTCCCGCGTCAGCAACCGGCTCCTCCGCAGATGATCCAGCGAAGGCGCGCCCGCGCGATGCACGCGCCACGGCTCCTCGCCCATCGCAATCACCCGCTCCCGCGCCGTCGTTGTGGACGTGAAGTGAATGTGGCTCATCTTCGTCAGCGCGTTGCGCACCGCGTCGTCAATCGCGCCCTCGCTGATCTCGCCGCCCTCGATGTGCGCCATCGGAATCCGCAGCGACAGCGCCACCGATGCCGGAGCCAGCATCTCGTACCGATCCGCGATCAGCAGCAGCAGATCCGGCCGCATCGCGCCCAGCGTATCGGCCAGCGACAGCACCGCTACTCCGATGCTCTTCGCCATCCCCACATCCGTGTCCGAACTCAGCAGGCATTCGATCCGCGCCGCAATCGGCAGCCCGTCCTTCTCAATCTCGCCCACCGTCGCGCCAAACTCCGGCGACAGATGCGAAGCCATCGCGATGATCTGCAGGTCCACCGCCGGATGCTCCGACAATAGTCGCAGTGGCCAGTACAAATGGCTGTAGTCCGCCCGCGAGCTGGTCACCACCGCAATCCGCCGTTTGCTCATACCCGCGCCTCCAGCGCATCCTGCAACGCTGCGCTCGGCCGGTAATCCGGAACCAGTTCCCGCACCACCCGCAGCGCCGCTTGGACGTCCCGCGCCGCCACCGCCGCGCTCAAAGCGCTCATCTGCTCGTCCACATCCGTCGCCGCGCTCAAAACATGCCGCAAACCTGCCGTAGCCGCGCCACCGTCGCGCTCTTCCTCCGCCATCAGCCGCTCATCCAGCTTGTCGCCCGGACGCGGCTCCGTAAAAACCATCTCCACGTCTCTCCCGCTCGCCGCCATCATTCTCCGCGCCAGCTCCGCAATCGGCAGCGCCTCACCCGGATCGGGAATCAGAACTCCCGCCGCATGGCTCGTCATCGCCTCGCCCAGCAGCTGCGTCACCTCGCCCACCGTCAGAAAAAACCGCCGCGCCTCGCGATGCGTCACTGTCACCGGCCCTCCGCGCGCAATCTGTTCCGCAAAAATCGGCCCCACGCTGCACGGCGACCCGATCACGTTCGCCAGCCGCACCGCTGCTTTCCGCATCCGCGCGGGCCGCAGCATCGCCAGCTCCGCCACCCGCTTCGCCGCGCCCATCACGCTCTGCGGAGCCACCGCCTTATCCGTCGAAACCAGCACCATCGCCCGCGCTCCGTGCTCTTCCGCCGCCGCCGCCAGCCGCCATGTTCCCAGCGCGTTCGTTTCCAGCGCCGCCAGCGGATTCCGCTCCATCAGCGGCACATGTTTCAGCGCGGCCGCGTGCAGCACCATCTCCGGCGCACGCTCCGCAAACACCGCCCGCAGCAGATTCTCGTCGCACACGCTGCCCAGCACCGGCACGCACCGCTCGCCGAATCCTGCCGCCGTCATCGCCTCCGTAATCTCGAACAGATGCTGTTCCGCCAGCTCCAGCAGCACCATCTCCCGCGCGCCGGACCGCGCCAGCATGCGCACCATCGCCGACCCAATGTAGCCGCCCGCGCCCGTCACCAGCACACGCGCGCCCCGCAGCTCGGGAAACACCGCAGCACCGGCTTCCATCGCCGGGCGCTGCAGCAACTCGCCCCATGCATACTGGGTTTTCTTCAGGCCCGCTGCCGAAAAATCTCTTTGCACTTTGCCGAAATTATAATTGCCCTTCACGCAGGTTTATGTCGCTCACACTCCTCTCCGCCACGGAACAGCTCGCGCTCCTGCGCCGCCGCGACATCACCCCGCTCGAACTCGCCGACGCCCACATCGCGCAAATCCAGCGCCTCAATCCCCGCCTCAACGCCATCGTCGACTTCGACCCTGAGCGCGTACGCTCCCAGGCGCGCAATCCCCGCCCCGGCCCGCTCTCCGGACTTCCCGTCACCTTCAAGTCCTCCATCGCAGTCGCCGGCTACCGCTGCGAAATCGGCAGCACCCTCAACCGCGGCTCCATCCCGCAAC
>DAHVZZ010000005.1:0-10531 GCA_027323785.1 Acidobacterium sp.
TGGTTTCCTTGTGAATGCTCAGGATGGCGGCTCCGAAGAGGCCGGCAACCGAGAGCACCTTGAGCTTGCCCGAATCCCGGAGCTCCTGAGCTTCAGGACGCAGGGGGATGGTATCGGTCACCACCAGCTGCTGCAGGCGCGAGCTGGAGATGCGCTGAACGGCTTCTCCGGAGAGAACCGGATGCGAGGCGGCCGCGTAGACCGAGGCGGCGCCCTGTTCCAGAAGGGCGTCGACGGTTTTAACCAGTGTGCCGGCGGTATCGACGATGTCGTCGACGATCAGGCAGGTCCGTCCCCTGACTTCGCCGATGACGTGCATGACTTCGGTGACATTGATGTCGGTGCGGCGCTTGTCGACGATGGCCATGGGGACGCCCATTTTGGTGGCGATGAGGCGGGCGCGCTCGACGCCGCCGGCATCCGGCGAGACCACGGTAAGGTCGGGCAGGCGGAGGCCGTTGAAGTAGCTGACCATGACCGGGCTGGAGAAGAGATGGTCGACGGGAATATTGAAGAAGCCCTGAATCTGCGCGGCGTGCAGGTCCATGAAGAGCGCGCGGTTGGCGCCGGCGGTGGTCATCAGGTCGGCAACCAGCTTGGAGGAGATGGCGACGCGGGGGCGGTCCTTGCGGTCCTGGCGGGCATAGCCGTAATAGGGGACGACGACGGTGATGCGTCCGGCCGAGGCTCGCTTGAGCGCGTCCACCATAATCAACAGCTCCACCAGGTGCTGGTCGACGGGAAAACAGGTGGGCTGCACGACGAAGACGTCGACGCCGCGGACGTTTTCAAGGAGCTGGAAGTAGACTTCTCCGTCGGCGAAGCGCTGCATGCGCGTTTCGCCGAGGCTGACGCCGATATGGCTGCAGATCGCTTCCGCAAGGGAGCGATTGGCGGAGCCGGAGAAGATTTTGAAGCGTCTGTCTTCATTCAAAACGCGTGAGCGCCGCGTCTGCGGGCTGGTTTTGCTTCCATCAGGCTGAGCCGGCGCCGGGTTGGGCGCGGCTGCCACTAACTCCATCGTGTCTGGCTTCACAGATCCTCCAGCTGGTTGGCGTGGACATCCGGTTGAAATTGCGGCGAACCCCTCGCCGGGTGGAACAGCAGGAACAGCGAACAGCAAAACTTTGGCTGGGCGACCAGGATTCGAACCTGGACCAAGTGCTCCAAAGGCACTTGACCTGCCATTAGTCGATCGCCCAGTAGCTCACTCGGCTAGCTGACGAACATGCCGGCCCAGTACTCGTCCCGCGGGAGGGTTCGGGTCCGGAGACTGCGAACACCCGCCGCGCTGAGCCTTCTCTCCGCGGCTGCCGCCGCTTCCGGACTGGAGTACAGGCCGAAAAGCGCCGAACCGGAGCCGGAGAGCGCCGCACAAATGGCAGTTTCCTCCGGGACCACGGATTCCGCAAGGATGCGCCTGATAGTTCCGAGAGAGGGATGCTGACGAAAGACGACTTCCTCGAAGTCGTTTTCAATCCCGGTTCGGACAAGCGCGAGAAGCGGATCACCATTCGGGAAGCCGCTTTGCGGCGGAATCCCGGATTTCTCGGCCAGATCTTTGCTCATGGCAAAGACACCGGAGGAGTGCGTGCTGCCCGGACCAAATGCCGAAGCGAGAGCTCGACTCAACGGTGTTAGTTTACCGGAGCCCGCCGGTGGGGTCAATTTGGCGTACTGCTGGTCCCAGTCGCGGAAGGCCTGAGGGGTGGAAACGCCGACATCGGGCAGGGCGAGGACGCATTCGCGAGGGGCGAAATCGGGGAGCGGGTAGACTTCCTCGCCGCGTCCAACGCCGAGGACGGCGCCGCCAATGAGGAAGAGGGGAACGTCGGAGCCGACTTGGGCGGCAATGCGCAGCCTTTCCGGGCCGGAAAGCGGCGGGATGCCATGAGCCGCCAGCTGGTGCTCCAGCGCGAGCAGCGCGGCGGCGGCATTGGCCGATCCGGCGCCGAGGCCGCCCTGAACGGGCAGGCGCTTCTCGATGTGGACGGCGACTGCGGCGGAGATATTCCAGGCGCGAAGGGCCAGATCGACGGCCTTCCAGGCGGTATTCGTGGCGTCGAGGGGGACGCGCGGATCGTTGCTGGAGAGGCGGATGGCGGTAGCGGCGGAGGCGGAGGCTTCGACGGCTACCAGATCGTGGGCGTGGAGGGTCTGATAGCAGGTGGTGAGGGCGTGATAGCCGTCCGCGCGCGCGGGCCCAATGGCCAGCCCCAGATTGATTTTCGAGAAGGAGCGAACGGTGGTGGGCATCGGGTTCGATTGTATCGGGCAGAAGCCGGGCGCGGATGGCAGGCGCCTGAGGCTGCGCCGGGAAGTTCATCCTGTCAGTGGTTAAGTGGTTACCCGTGGATGCGGGAATCAGCTTGCCGGGGCGATGAGGAGGGGCCTATACTCTGACCGTTTGGCCCAGGAACGGGTGTTTTCTGGAGCGAAATGCCCTGGCGCGAGAGAACGAGCAAACCAGGACGGCCGAAAGGCCTGGAGATATTGACCGTATGGCAACGATGACGCTGGAGCAGGAAATCAATCCCTGGGAAGCGCAGGCGGCCCGATTCGATTTCGCAGCACGCAAGCTGAATCTGGACGAGGGGCTGTGGCGGGTGCTCCGCTACCCCTCGCGGGAAATTATTGTGCATTTTCCGGTGGCCATGGACGATGGCCGGATCGAGATGTTCACGGGGTTCCGGGTGCAGCATTCGCAGGCGCGGGGACCGGGCAAGGGCGGAATCCGGTATGCGCCGGATGTGACGCTGGACGAGGTTCGGGCGCTGGCCAGCTGGATGACGTGGAAGTGCGCGGTGGTGAACATTCCCTTCGGAGGCGCGAAGGGCGGGGTGATCTGCGATCCGAAGAAGATGTCGCAGACGGAACTGGAGCGGATGACGCGGCGATATACGGCCGAGATCATCGAGTTTCTGGGGCCGGAGAAGGATGTTCCGGCGCCGGATGTGAACACCAACGAGCAGACCATGGCATGGATTATGGATACGTACTCCATGCACATGCGGCAAACAGTGACGGCCGTGGTGACGGGCAAGCCGCTGACCATCGGCGGATCGCGGGGACGGCGCGAGGCAACCGGCCGCGGAATTGCCCTGGTATGCGACGAGGCGCTGAAGTACCTGAACATCCAGCGGGACGGCTGCCGGGTGATCATTCAGGGCTTCGGGAACGTGGGATCGAATGCGGCGCGGCTGATGCAGGAGCGCGGCTACAAGATCATTGGAATTGGAGAATACGACGGCGGGCTGTTCAATCCCAACGGGATCGAGATCGGCTCGCTGGAGGAACATAAGCTGCGGAGCGGATCGATCCTGGGCTTCCGGGGAGCCGAACCGATGCCGACAGCGGAGCTGCTGACGACGGAGTGCGAAATCCTGGTTCCGGCGGCCACGGAGAACGTCATCACGAGCCGCAATGCGGAAGGCATCCAGGCGCGCATCGTGTGCGAGGGCGCAAACGGGCCCACGACCGCGGTGGCCGACGAGATTCTGGCGGCGAAGAAGGTCTTCGTTATCCCGGATATTCTGGCGAATGCCGGCGGGGTGACGGCCTCGTATTTCGAGTGGGTGCAGGACCGGCAGGGCTACTTCTGGAAGGAAGACGACGTGAATCACCGGATGGAGGAGATTCTGGCGGAGGCCTTCGACGATGTAACGCGGTACGCCGAGGCTCATGCGGTAAACAACCGCATTGCCGCCTACATGCTGGCCATCGACCGGGTGGCATTCACGATCCGGCAGAGAGGCATCTACGCGTGATTGAGCCGGACCGCCCCGGGGCTCTCCTGGGGCGGTCCGCCAGTTTCCGCTTCTTCGATCCCGGGAATTGCCTCGTATCTCCCTGATAAAGCGCTGGATCGGCTGCAAGAGCCGGGCCAAACGGCGTCGTTCCGCTTCAACCAGGAACTCGGCGCACGTGCGTCCGATACGCTCGCCATGGGACTCCCGAGAGAGCCGGCGATCAGCAACTCCGCGCCTGCGCGGGGGCGCGTATTGTTCCGGGGAGGCGAACGGGCGAAATCGGCAACGGTCCATCCTGCCGATATCTGCCAATGTGCGAATTTGACTGGGCTCCACAACCCGGCGCGAGGGGATGCCATCTGAACCGTAACGACACTCATGCTCAGTACGAAAGGTGAATTTGCGAGTGAACGGAGTCAGATGATGTCAGAAACGGACCGATGGAACGACTTCCCCGTGGGAGTCATCGGCCATGATCGAGCAGGGATAAAAGGGAAGAAATTTAAGCAGGCCGCGGACTGCAGGAGCCGGGTGGTTCCTTCCTTCCTGGTCGTGGGACCTCCCCGAACCGGAACCACATGGCTGTACGAGGTGTTGAGCGGACACGTCAACCTGCCGTATCCCACCAAGGAAACACGGTTTTTCGATCTGCATTTTCACCGGGGAGTGGACTGGTATCTGAGCCACTTCCTCCCTGGAGAGATCGGCAGGGCAACGGGCGAAGTGGCGCCCACCTACTTTGCCGCTCCCGAGGCGGTGAGCCGAATCGCGAAGGTTCTTCCGGAGGTGAAGGTGGTGTTCATCTTCAGGCAGCCGGTGGAGCGGATTGTTTCGCTGTACCGGCTGAAGCGAGCCTACGGAATGCTGCGCTGGAGCCTGGACGAGGCGCTGGAATGCGATCCCGAACTGCTGGGGACGAGCCGCTACGCAACGCATCTGCAGAGATGGCGGGAGAGCTTTCCGCAGGAGAATCTGTCGGTCTACTTTTATGAGGATTTGAGGAGAAACCCGCAGGATTTTGTGAACGGGCTCGCCGACGATCTGGCGATTCCCCGCTTCCCTGTGGAGGATGTGGATTCGGCCCGGGCCGGAACGTTTTCTTCGCGCCAGATGACCGAGCCCAGGAGCTACATGGCGACCCGAGCGGCGCGGATGGCCGCGGACTGGTGCAAAGCGCGCCGGCTGGACGCGATGGTGGTCACTGCCAGAAGATCGCCGCTGAGCCGGTTGTTTCTGGGCGGCGGCATGCCCTTTCAGGAGGTTCCCGCATCGACCCTGGAGCGAATTGCGGAAATGGTGAGACCGGAGGTCGAGAGGCTGGAGCGGATGGTGGGCCGCGATCTCTCCGACTGGAAGCGAATTCCGCTGAGCGAATAGGAGCAACAGCGGCGAGATGGGGATCCTGGCTGGCGAGGACCCCCAGGGCGGCTGCCGCTCAGGAGAAGCCGACGGCGGGCGACCGGATCACCATGGCCTGGCCGGTGGGCAGAACCACGGGAATCTCCGGCTTATCGGCAAAGTATTCATCGACCGCTTTGCGTGCGCCGGGGCAGGCGGCGATGCCGTAATCGTCGAAGAGCAGGATACCGCCGGGTACGAGGCGCGGGTAAATGAACTCGCAGCAGTCACGAATGGCGTGATACAGCACCACGTCGACGTGGGCGAAGGCGATCCGGGAATCATTGAGGCCGTCGAAGGTGTCGGGAATGAATCCGGGATGGAAGACGGCCAGATCGGGATGGCCGACGACGGCGCGGACGGCTTCGAGGCTGGTGTCAGAATACTCACCCGCTTCAAACACATCGAGCTTGCCGTCGGACTCGGGCATTCCGGCGAAGGTGTCGAAGAGGCGCAGCGTGGCCGGGACGTCAAGGGACCGGCTGGATTCGGCCAGCAGATCGGCGAGAACGCGGGCGGTGCCTCCCTTGTAGACGCCGCACTCCCAGAATTCGCCGGGCAGACGGAGGGCGTTGCTGGCGAGGGCATAGAGGATGTAGAGGCTTTCGCGCGGGACGATGGTGTGCTGGCGGGCGGCATTGAAATAGCGTTCAAATTTGCCATAGCCGAGCCAGGGGCTGAAGACCGGGGAATAGAAATCCCGATCGGGAAGATCGGGAATGCGCATCGGATAGATCTTCCTGACGTCGAGGCCAAAGCGAAAAAAGGCTCTGTGCAGAGACTGCTTAAAACGAGACTGAAGAGGCATAGGACCGGGAAAGTATTTCACGCGCCGGGGGTTGCGGGCGTGCGTTGGCGACAGATGACAAAGAATTCGGAATTGCGAGATAAATTGCGGAACATTACGTCCGTGAGATGAAATGGAGAACCGCGAGCTGGAGGGGCTTCCTGGGCTCTCTCTATGCGTGCTTTGATAAACTCATGCTTCCCCGGAAGCAGGCGGAGGCGAATCCTTGGCAACGACGCAAGTCCCCGGCAAAATGCCGAATCAACAAAACTTTCAACCTTTTGTGCCTGCGACTGAGACTCGTCCGGAGCTGACGTTTCGAGCGATCCTGCTGGGCTGCATCTTCGGGCTGCTCTTTGGAGCGGTGACGGTGTATGTGGGCCTGGAAGCGGGGCTGACGGTGGCGGCGTCGATCCCGATCGCGGTGCTCTCGATCAGCGTGCTGCGGTGGATGGGGCGGGCGTCGATTCTGGAGAACAATATTGTTCAGACGACGGGGAACGCGGGGCAGTCGATTGCGGCGGGCGTGATCTTTACGCTGCCGGCGCTGATCTTTCTGGGATTCGACCTCGAATACTTCCGCATTTTTGTGCTGGCGATGCTGGGCGGGTGGCTGGGGCTGCTGTTCATGATCCCGCTGCGGCGGCAGCTGATTGTGGAGGAGCACGGGAACCTGACGTACCCCGAGGGAACTGCCTGCGCCGATGTGCTGCTGGCCGGTGAGCATGGCGGATCGTTTGCAAGCCGGGTATTTCTGGGGCTGGGACTGGGCGGGGTGTACACGCTCTTCCAGAACAGCAATATTTTTGGGCTGTGGCCGGAGCAGCCGGATTACCAGCCGGACTGGGGCACGCAGCACATCATGAAGGGCGCGGCGATCCGCGTGGATGCGGTGCCCGAGTACCTGGGCGTGGGCTACATTATTGGGGCGCGCGTGGCGGGGACGATGTTTGCCGGCGGCGTTTTTTCGTGGCTGGTGCTGATGCCGGCGATTTACTTTTTCGGGTCGCATCTGCCGGGGGCGCTGTATCCGGCGACGAAGCCGGTGACGCAGATGTCGCCGGGAGATATGTGGGCGGCGTATATCCGGCCGATGGGCGCGGGCGCGGTGGCAGCGTCGGGGCTGATTACGCTGTTCCGCACGGCGCCGACGATTGTGGGCGCGCTGAAGCAGGGGCTGGCGAATCTGCAGAAGAAGAACGGCAAAGGCGGGCCGTCGCGGGAGGTGCGGACGCAGCGCGACGTGCCGATGAATGTGGTGATCGGCGGCAGCATTGCACTGGTGGTGCTGATCTGGGTGTTCCTGACGTTTAAGCCGATTCCCGGTGCGGAGACGGGCATGGTGGCGAACCTGGCGGCGGCGCTGCTGATTCTGATCTTTGGGTTTCTATTTGTAACAGTGTCGTCGCGGATTGTGGGGCTGATCGGCAGCTCGGCGAATCCGATCAGCGGGATGACGATTGCGACGCTGATGGCGACGGCGGCGGTGTTTCTGGTGAAGGGCTGGACGGCTCCGGCGTTTGGGGCGCTGGCGATTACGGTGGGCGGGGTGGTGTGCATCGCGTCCGCCAATGCGGGCGATACGTCGCAGGATTTGAAGACCGGATTTCTGGTGGGCGGCACGCCGTGGAAACAGCAGGTGGCCCTGATGATCGGGGTGTGCGTTTCGACGTTCGCGGTGGGCATCACGCTGAACATGATGAACCGCGGCTTTGAGGAGTTCCACGCGATGAATATGCCGTGGAACATCTCCGTAGCGCACCAGGGCGTGCAGGTGCAGGGGAAGTTCACGCGGAAAGAGATCCACGTGCAGGTGCAGGGCAAGCCGGCGGAAACCGAAGCCGGCGACCAGTACATTCTGCTGAACGCGCTGGGATCGCATGACCTGCCGGACGGGAAGTATCTGTACAACCCGGCGACAAAGACCATCCAGGTGCACTGGATTCAGGGGATCGGAAGCGCGCGGGCGGCGGCTCCGCAGGCGCGGCTGATGGCGACGGTGATTAACGGCATCCTGACACGGCAACTGCCGTGGGGGCTGGTGCTGCTGGGCGTGTTTCTGGTGATCGCGATTGAGCTGATGGGGGTGCGGTCGCTGACCTTCGCGGTGGGATCGTATTTGTCGATTGCGACGACGCTGGCGATTTTTGTGGGCGGCATGGCGCGCTGGTTCGTGGACCGGGCGCGGGAACGCGCGGGCGAAGCCGGCGAGGCGGAAAGCGAGATCAGTCCGGGGTCGCTGTATGCGAGCGGCCTGATTGCCGCGGGTGGCATTGTGGGGCTGATGGGCGTGGGTCTGAAGCTGGCGGAGCCGTTTGGGGAAAATATTCTGCGGATTCCGCATACGTTCCTCTACAACCAGGGCTTTTCCGTGGCGATGTTCGCACTGCTGGCGTTTTCGCTCTACTACTTCGCGCGGAAGCCGCTGAAGAAGAAGGAATAGAAACCCGGTAAGGATGCGAAAAAGGGATCGGCCTGCGCCGACCCCTTTTTCTTTAGGCTGAAGTTGTCTGGCCTGAAGCTGCGTTAGCGGAGGAAGGCTTCCGGGAGGCCGCCGTCGATGGGGATGAGGTGGCCGGTGGTGCAACGGGTGTGCGGGCCGGCGAGGAAGAGGATGGCCTGGGCGCAGTCCTCGGGATCGATGGGCTGATGGGTGAGGGTGCGCTGGGCGTAGAACGCGGCCAGCAGATTGCGGAGGTCGTCGTCGGAGGCGGCGGTGTCAAAGGCGATGTTGTATTTGGTGAGCGAGGCGATGACGCGGTCGCGGGGGAACATGGTGGATCCTTTGACGACGGTGGCCGGGCTGATGCCGTTGACGCGGACGCGAGGCGCGAGGGAGACGGCCAGCTCGCGGACGAGGTGGCTGAGAGCGGCCTTGCTGACGTCGTAGGCCTCGCTGCCGCGCTTGGGCACGACGGCGTTGGCGGAGCTGGTGAGAACGATGGAGCCGTCGAGGTCCTGAGCGGCGAAGATGCGGGCGGCCTCTTCGGCGAGCAGGTAGTTGGCGGTGACGTTGAGGTCGAGGGTGGTGGCCCAGGCATCGTCGGAGAGGACTCCGGTGGGCGACGAGGGGAAGATGGCCGCGGTGTTGATGAGGATGTCCACGCCGCCGTATAGGGCGATGGCGTCGCGGATGGCGGAGACGATGGACTGGCGGCTGCGAATGTCGACGGCGAGCGCGGCGATGGCTTCTTTGCCGGCGATGGGACGGAGCTCCTGCGCGACGGCTTCGGCTCCGGCAAGATCGCGGTCGGCGACGACGATGTGGGCGCCGCGCTGGGCGGCGAGATGGGCGGCGGCGCGACCGATGCCGCTGGCTCCGCCAACGATGAGGGCCACTTTGCGGCTCAGCTCTTTTTCCGGAGGCTGGCGGCGGAGCTTGGCCTCTTCGAGCGCCCAGTATTCGATGCGGAAGGCTTCCAGCGGGGGCAGCGCGACGTAGTTGGCGTGGCTGCGGAAGGCGGCACTGGGCGCGGCGGGGCCGGCCTGGGGGAATTCGGCGACTGTCTGTCCGTCGCCGAGCGAGGTGGCGCCTTCCATGACGTGGATGGCGTTGGTGTAGAACTCGCCGACGATGCGGGACTCCATTTTGCTCTTGCCGAAGGAGAACATGCCGATGCCGGGGAGGAGCAGGACGGCGGGGTTGGGATCGCGCATGGCGGGCGAGTCCGGCTCGGCGTGCTGCTGGTAATAAGCGGCGTATTCGGTGCGGTAGTTCTGGAGAGCTGCGTCGATTTTGGACTGGAGCGTCTGGATATCGTCCGAGGCCTGGGCGGGAACGAAGAGGGGACGAATCTTGGTGCGGATGAAGTGATCGGGGCAGCTGGTGCCGAGGTAGGCCAGGGTGGCGGCATCGCGGGAATTGACGAAGCGCAGGACCTCGGGCAGCTCGTTCCAGCTGGCGATGAGGCGCTTCTGGCGCGAGACGCGGCCGCGGATGAAAGGCAGGAGCTGGAGAGCCAGCTCGCGGCGGTTTTCGCGGGCGGGCATGGCGGCGCCGCCGAAGAGAGTGTCGGCCTTTTTGTCCTGGTGCTCGAGGATGAACTGACCGAGGTGGTCGATCATGGTGATGGTGTTCAGGTAGGCTTCACGCTGGGTGTTGCCCCAGGTGAAGAGGCCGTGGCCGCCGAGGACGATTCCGTCGCAGGAGGGATTTTCCTGGACGACGCGGCGCATCATCATGGCCAGCTCGAAGCCGGGCCGCTGCCAGGGCACCCAGACGAGGTGGTGGCCGAAGGCGCGGTTGAACTGCTCCATCTTTTCGCGGCCGTTGGCGGAGGCGGCGAGGGCGATGGCCCAGTCGGGATGGAGATGATCGACATGGGCGAAGGGCAGGAAGCCGTGCAGAGGCGTATCAATGGACGCGGCAACGGCGTTGCGGCCGAAGGTGCAGAGGGGATAGAGGTCCGCCATGGCGTCCTCTTCGGCGACGCCGCGATAGCTGGCTTCGAGGGCGAGGAGCTTTTCCTGATAGAGGGTAGCGAAGCCCTGACGGCGAATGCTGCCAAGGTCGCCGCCGCTGCCTTTCACCCAGAGAACCTGCGTGGGCTGGCCGGTGAGGGGATCGGGCTCGGTAACTTTGGAGCTGGTGTTGCCG
>DAHVZZ010000010.1:0-1598 GCA_027323785.1 Acidobacterium sp.
TCAAAGGCACGCAACGCCCAGCAACTCTTCGCGAAGTTCGGGAAAAATGCCGCGCTCGCCGAGAAAGCCTATGGTGCCTCGTCCTCCAAAAATTTCTTCCTCGAAAACATGAAGGTCGGTGCCGATGCCATGATGGTCGAACCCGCCCGGTTCGTCGCTCAGACCCTCACTTCGCAGGGCGATCCCGTTTGGGAATTTCGCTTCGCCTATGTTGCTCACTCCATGCGAAAGAAGTGGCCGGGCGCGCCCCACGCATCGGAAATCCCCTTTGTCTTTGACACCGTCCGCGCAAAGTACGGCGCCGCCACCACCCCCATGGATGAGAAGGTCGCCGAGGAAGCCAACAGCTACTGGGCCAACTTCGCCAAAACCGGCAACCCGAACGGCCCCGGCGTTCCCCGCTGGCCTCGTTATAACTCCAGTAAGGACGTCCTCATGAACTTTACCGAGAATGGACCGGTCGCCCAACCCGATCCATGGAAAGAGCGCCTGAACCTGACGGAACAGGTCGCCCAACAGCAAAAGTAACGACATCGCCCCGCAAGAGGGCACACAACCGTTTTCCGGATCTGCACAAACAGCGGCGCATCCCCTGCGCCGCTGTCGCTTTTCCGCAGAGCCCCGCTTCAATACCGCAACCCGATCGCGAGTGCTGGCGTCCGACCACCCGCAAGCCGGCAACCCTGCCCAGTCACAGTGCTCAAGATTTTCAGGAGAAATATGGTGACCCCGGGAAGACTCGAACTTCCGACACGCAGTTTAGGAAACTGCTGCTCTATCCACCTGAGCTACGGGGCCACTTGCGGCTCTCAGATCATCCACCGTGGGGGGGAACCTTTCGCTGCCGCGGCGCCGCCGCCGGGCTCGGGTTCCATAAACAGGTTAGCATTCGCGGCGGACCACCCAACATCCCTGCCTACGATGCTTTCTTCCGCCACCAGTCGCCTTCGGCCACCTGCATCGAAAGCGCAATTCGGTTGTCCACGCCCATCTTCTTCATCAGCCGCGCCACATACGACTTCACCGTCTGTTCCTGAATGCTCAGCGCCTCGGCAATCTCGCGGTTTGAACGTGCCAGCACCAGCAGCTGCAGCACCTCTTCCTCGCGCATCGTGAAATGCGGATACCTCCGCCGCAGCGGCAGGCTCGACTCGTCCAGCGCTCGGTTGACCAGCTGCGACAGCACCCGCCGCGGTCCCCAGATGGACCCGCTCAGCACCACCTCCAGCGCCTCCCGCACCTGCTGCGGAGACGCCGTTTCCAGCAGCCACCCCTTGGCGCCCGCCAGAATCGCACCCATGATGGTCTCGTCGTCGCAGACCGTCCCTACCGCTACCGTCTTCATCTCGGGATGCAGCGCCCGCAGCCGGTCCAGCACAGCGTTCGTGTCCGCCTGCCTCCGCGCCAGCACAAACATCACGTCGAATCCGGCGCCCCGCAGTGCCGTCGCCAAATTCGTCGGAATGACTTCCAGGTCCGGCCTCTCAGCAAATATCTCGCGCAGTCCAGCCACTCGGAGCGGTTCAAAATCCAGCAGCCCCAGGCGAACTCGCCCCGTCATGGCATTCTCTTCTTTCATCTCTGCCTCGAAATCTACA
>DAHVZZ010000045.1:0-3846 GCA_027323785.1 Acidobacterium sp.
CGCCGCGCGCGCCTGCTGCAGCGTCTCGAACTCCCCGTTGCGAGCCACGTTCCGCTGCACCAGCATCGGCAAATGCCGCCGCTCGATCCGCTGGATCTGCGGATTCAGAATCAGCACTCGCTCGATCACATTCCGCAGTTCGCGAACGTTCCCCGGCCAGTGATACTGCCGGAGCATCTCGATCGCCTCGTCCCCAATCTCAATCCGCGGCCGCCCATATTCCCTTCCGAATCCCCGCAGAAACTCCCTCACCAGCAGCGGAATGTCCTCCCGCCGCTCCCGCAGCGGTGGAACATAAAACGGAATCACGTTCAGCCGATAGAAAAAATCCTCGCGAAAATTCCCCCGGCCGATCTCCTCTTCCAGGTTCTTGTTCGTCGCCGCAATCACCCGCACATCCACCTGGATCGGCTGCGCCGCGCCCACCGGCACAAAGCTCTGCTCGTCCAGCGCCCGCAGCACCTTTGACTGCGTCTTCAGGCTCATGTCGCCCACTTCGTCCAGAAACAGCGTCCCCCCATTGGCCCGCTCGAACGTCCCCCGCTTCTCCGCCGGGCCGCCCGCAATCGCCCCATTGCGATAGCCAAACAGCTCGCTCTCGATAAAATCCTCCGGAATCGCCGCGCAGTTCAGCTCCACAAACACCCGCTCGCTGCGCAGGCTCTCCTCGTGGATCGCCCGCGCAATCAGCTCCTTCCCCGATCCCGACTCGCCATAGATCAGCACTCGCCCGTTGGTCGGAGCCATCAGCGTAATCTGCTGGCGAAGCGCACGAGCCGGCGCGCTTTCCCCCGTGATGCTGGTCCGCAGCGAAAGCTGCCGCCGGTACTCCACATTCTCGCTGCGCAGCTGCCGCGCCTCGATCGCGTTCTTCACCACGATCAGCGTCCGCTCCAGCATCAGCGGCTTTTCAAGAAAGTCGTATGCCCCCAGCTTCGTAGCCTTCACCGCCGTCTCGATCGTCGCGTGCCCGGAAATAACAATCACTTCCGGCCGCACCGTCGCATCGATCGTGCGCAGCTCCGCCAGCACTTCGATCCCGTCTCTGTCCGGCAGCCACACATCCAGCAGCAGCAGATCGAATACCGGATCGCGCGCCAGCACCAGCGCTTCCGCCGCGCTTCCGGTGCTCGTCACCGAGTATCCCTCGTCGCGCAGGATCTCTTCGAGCGATTCCCGGATTTCTGCCTCGTCGTCCACGATCAGGATGTGATTCATAGCGCCCCGGAAGCTAGAGAGCTTTCGTCAGTGTTGGTGATGAAGCAACTTCGAGCACCCCCGAATCCGCAAAGGGGATCTCGATAATGAAGCGCGCACCCGCGGGAACGTTGTTTTCGGCCCGGATCGAACCACCATGATCCTGAATGATTTTCGCAACGATCGAAAGCCCCAGTCCAGTCCCCCGCTGCCGCGTCGAGAACCACGGCAGAAACAACCGTTCCCGCATTTCGTCCGTGATCCCAGGCCCCGTGTCGCACACAACAATCTCCGCCATCCCCCGCTCGCCCGGATTCGTCTCGATCGAAAGTACCCGCAGCAGACTGTTCTGCATCGCCTCCGCGGCATTGTCGATGATATTCGCCAGCGCCCGGCACAGTGCTTCCGGATCGGCCATCACCGGCGCCAGTTCCACCGCCAGATGCTTCTCCACCCGGATGTTGCGGATCCGCCCCTCGAACAGCAGCAGCGCGCTCTCCACGATCTCATTCAGATTCGATGGCCGCGGGTGCGCTACCGGAAACTCCGCCAGCACCGCAAACTCGCTCACCAGCCGCCGCAGCGATTCCACCGATCCCAGAATCGCGTCGCAGCACTTCCGGATCAGCTCCGTCGATTTCTCCCCATCCCGCAGCACATGCCGCCGAATCCGCTCCGCCGACAGCGTGATCGGCGTCAGCGGATTCCGGATCTCGTGCGCGATTCTCTGCGCAACCTCTTTCCATGCCGACTGCCGCTGCGCATACACCAGCTCCGATATATCCTCCAGGACCAGAATCGAGCCGCGTCTCTCTTCCTTCCCCTGGCCCAGCGCCGCAACCGTCGCCGATAGCGTCACCGGTCCCCCGGACCTCCGCAGCTCATACTGCGACGACGCCATCCCCATCCGGTGCGCCCGCCGCTCCAGCCGCTGCAGCTCCGTCATCAGCTCCGCCGGCGCCAGCGATTCCAGCGCCTCACCCGCCAGCTCCCGCTCGCCCTCCAGCCCAAGTACCTCCGCAAAGGCACGATTCCCCAGCACAATCCGCCTCGCCCCATCCAGCGTCACCACCCCGGACGGAATCGTCTCCAGAATCACTTCCAGTTCCTTGCGCCGCGCCTCCAGCGCCTCATTCACCGCCGAAAGCTCTCGCGTCGATCGCTCCGCCATCGTCCGGCTCTCTTCCAGATCGCCGGCCATTCGATTGAACGCGCGCACCAGCTCGCCCATCTCCGCCGACGCCGCCACCGTCACTCGATGGCCGTACTCGCCCCTTGCGATCTCATCCATTGCATCGGCCAGCGCCTCCAGCGGCCCTGTCATCTGCCTCGAAACCGCCAGCGCCAGCCAGCTGCTGGAGAAAAACACCAGCGCCGTCAGCATCAGCAACAGCAAAAAGTATGTCGCCCGGATCACCCGCCGCTGCCGATACAGCGCCCAGTACTGCGTCGTGCCCGCCGTCAGCCCGGTCATAATTGCGTTCAGCCCCGCCGGCATCGGCAGACCAGCAACCACAAATCCGCCCCCCGGCAGCGTCGCCAAACCCAGTGCATACTCCCCGCCGTTCAGCGCCAGCAGCGGCTCGTCGACACGCTGCGCCGCATTCAGAATCCCCGCCGGCAACGCCTGCCCCGTCTCAATCCGGCGATGCTCTCCGCGATCCGCCCACGACCGAATCTCCGCTGCCCCTTCCGCTTGCGGCATGTTGAACCGCGCCACGTCCGCACCACCCCGATACACAATCGCGAACCCGCCCTGCAGCGTTGCCTCATGCAGCTTCAGCTGCGCCAGAATCGACTGCTCGTCCCCCGTCTCGAATGACGACTCCAGTCCCGGAGACGCCGCCATCCCCTCCGCCTCCGCGCTCGCATTCGCAAACGCGTAATGCGATAGCTCCGTCGCGATCCTCGACGAATCCTCCCGAACCTCCGACGCCGGCTGCGAAAACCACCTGTCGATTGACCGGTTCATCAGCAAAAAGCTAAACAAAAACATGAAGAGTGCCGGCACAAACGACAGCAGCAGCGCTCCCACAAACATCCGCGTCCGCAGCCGCGCCCCCAGCACCTGGCTCCGCTGCTCCGCCAATAGCTTGATCAGATTCCGGAATAGCAGCACCAGCACCGTTACAAACAGCAGAAATACCAGCACCGACACCGACGTCAGCACAATGATCTGCGACGTCGTGCGCGGATTCAGCGATGGCACATTGAACGCGTTCAGCGCCAGCAGAAACACCAGCAAAATCAGCCCCACCACCGACAGCAGGGTCAGAGTCGCTCGCCGATTCCTCTTTTCCGCCAAGACAGGACTTGCTCCTAACTCACCCCGATTATAGGCTTGCATCTGACGGCTGCAGCCATCTGCGCCCAGCCACCGCCCGTCCCTGTACAGGCGCAACCCACTCCATTCCCCTGAAGGTAGTCATATGCGAAAGATCGGCTTGACCTCCTCCCTCGCGGTCCTTACAGTCGCGGCGTCCTTTGCCATCAACGGCTGCAGCAAGCACAACTCTCAACCCGCGGAGACTCCGGCTCAGCCAGCCTCCCAATCCCAGTCCCAGTCTCAGCCTGCCTCGCAAGCCCAGCCCACCGCCCAGCAGGCTGCCGCTACCGCTCCCGCACCGGCCTCTGCGCCCGCTCCCCAGT
>DAHVZZ010000057.1:0-3954 GCA_027323785.1 Acidobacterium sp.
CCGCCGGCGCCCAGCACCAGAATCTTCGCGCCGCGCAGGCGCAGCCGCCGCTCCAGCGGATGGGTGATGGCCGCCACATCGGTATTGAAGCCGTAAAGCTTGCCGTCCTGCGCCCGCACCACGGTGTTGCACGCGCCGATCTTCTCCGAGAGCGTGTCCGTCTTCTCCAGGTGCTTCAGGATCTCGCCCTTGAAAGGCATGGTGACGGCCAGCCCCTGCAGCGGAACCTCGCGCACCAGCGTCAGCAGGTCGCTGAGCCGGGTGGTCTGCAGCGGCAGAAAGACGGCGTTCACCGTCTCGCGCCGGAAGGCCGTGTTCTGCATGAGCGGCGAAAGCGAGTGCCGCACCGGATTGCCGACCACGCCATAGACCTTGGTTGAGATGTCGATGTTGTCGATGCGCCAGTTTTCCCGGAGGGTCCGCGCATCGATCTGGCCGGGGCCGGTCTCCTCACCGGCCTGCGCCGAGGCGAAGGTGAAGACGCTGCCCGCCCGCAGCCCCAGAACCCGGCTGATGGTTCCCTGATCGCCCATGCAGATCCCGATCAGGTCGGCCTCGTCGCGCCGCCGCTCCAGGAAGTGCATCATCTTCACGTTGTCGGTCAGGGACTTCGCCGTCGAAACGATCTTCATGAACTCCGGCTGGTACGGCCGGATGCGCTCGAAGGTGGCGTCCAGGTTCCCGGTGCCCTCGAAGTCGTGATGGCTGACGATGAGCGCCGCGCCGCGGCTGCGGAGCTGCTGCATCTGCGCCGGTTTGATGTGTTCGGCGGTCTCGATCTCCAGGTCCATGAGCTGGCAGCCGGCCAGCGCCGCCTTCTCCAGCACCTCCAGCTCGGCCGCAATGCTGCCTTTGAATTTTCCTCCGGCCACGGCTCTGCGGCAGGTGGCAATGGCCGTGACCTCGCCGCGCTCGTAGAGGAACTGCTTCAGCTTCGGCATCAGGGCCAGCGGGTTCGGCAGATAATCCAGCCGAAATTCGATGAAGGGGTTTTCGCGAACGATCTCCGCGGCGTTCTGCAGCATCTCCGGCGGAGTGGCGCCGGTGACGGCCACGCAAATTTTGCCCAGGCGCGCGCGCACCAGCGGCAGGGATGGAACCAGGGTGCGCTCCTCGGGAACGGCGCGGGCCTCCACGACGGGCACGCTGACGGGCGGGAGGGCTTTCTTCCTGACCGGAGGCTTAGCCGCCGGGGATTTGGCCGATTTTGACGCTTTTGCGGCGGGTTGAAGGCCATTGGCCGAGCCGTGGCCATTGCTGCGCGCGGCCACAGCAACGCCAGCCTTCTTCACCGGCGAGCTCTTGGCCGGCCGCCTGCTCCGTTCTGTTGGCGTGGCGGTTTTCATACCCGCAATTGACGCATATTAAAAGCCTTTTGTCCATGTTGCAACTGAAAACAGAGGGCAGGAAGACACACCGGCACTCCCTGGGCCGGGCCTGGGCCTGATCGTCCGCAGCCCGGCCAGCTCCAGCTTGTCCGGAACTCATTCGTTTTCAGCCCTGTGGAGATCAGGGGCCCGAGTAAAGCTCAATCGGCGAAAATCCAAGCGTCCCGGTGGCATCGTCCACGCGGAGGAAGATGGGAGTCTGACCGCCGTTGATATCCACGCCAACAACCACGCCGTTACCGACATGGTGGGAGACGATAATCTTGTGGCTCTTGATCACGCCGTAATCGCTTCCCGGTCCCCAGTCCTTCTGGAATGAGGCGAAGGTGTACGGCTGGTAGCGGTTGGGGTGCTGCTCCCAGTTGGGGTCGTTGTTCCAGATGCCGTAGGCCTTCTTCAGGTGGCCGGCCTGCACCGTGTCCAGAAAGTTGTTGACCTTATGGTCCGACGGCCAGTGCCACAGCTGCCACGGAATTTGCAGAAACCAGAGCCAGGTGCCAATCCCCAGCATCACCGCCAACACCACACCGGTGATCGACAGGCGGTGTATCAGGCGTGCCTTGCGCTCATTAAAGGCAGGAGCGTCCAGCAGGGTCATTCCGCGACTCCTTTCGTCTTCTCGTACCGGAACATACTTCGCTTCCTATTCTGACACTTCCCGCGCTTCCAGGGTTTCCGGAGCCACTCGGCTTACAGCGAGTAGCGGTTCCGGTCCTTTTCGGCGCGCCGCTCCAGAGCCAGCGCGATCAGCCGATCGATCAGCTCCGGATACGCAATCCCGGAGGCCTCCCACAGCTTCGGATACATGCTGATCGAGGTGAATCCCGGCAGCGTGTTGATCTCGTTGACGTAAATCCGCTCCGATTTGCCCGGCTCCATCAGGAAATCCACCCGAGCCAGCCCGGCGCAGTCGCACGCGCGGAAGGCCGCCACCGCCATCTCGCGAATCTGCTTCGTCTGCTGGCGCGTCAGCTTTGCGGGAACAATCAGGCCGGAACCCTCGCTCAGGTACTTCGCCTCGTAGTCGTAGAACTCCTTCGCCGGGACCACTTCGCCCACCACGGACGCCTCCGGCGCATCGTTCCCCAGCACTGCGACTTCCAGCTCCCGGGCCTTGCCCTTCCTGCCGCCGACGCCCTGCTCCACGACGATTTTGCGGTCGAAGCCGGCCGCCAGCTCGATGGCCGGCCCCAGTTCCTTCCGGTCGTGCGCCTTGCTGATTCCCACCGACGATCCCAGGTTTGCCGGCTTCACAAAGACCGGATACTTCAGGGCCGCTTCAATCCTGGCCTGGACCTTGCGCGGGCTCTTCTCCCACTCGCTCCGCAGGAAAGTCACATGCTTCACCATGGGCAGCTTCACCGAGGCGAAGAGCCGCTTCATGGCGTCCTTATCCATGCCCGTCGCCGAGCCCAGCACGCCCGAACCGACATAGGCGATCCCGGCCAGCTCGAACAGCCCCTGGATGGTTCCATCCTCGCCGAAGGTGCCATGCAGCACCGGAAACACCACATCCAGATGCAGCATCTGGTCCGGGCCCACGCCCGTCAGCGCGCGTGCGTCTCCCTGCAACGGAGCCAGCGAAGAGGCGCTGGGCGACGGCGGCACGATCACCGCCTCGCCACGCCGCAGCACCGCCGCCGCAGGAGTCGCCTCCGGATCGCCGGCTCGCAAATGCTTGTCGCTGTGGGTCTCGCCGGCCAGCAGACGCTCGGCGTCCGCCGCCGTCACCCACTGCCCCTGCTTCGTGATCCCCACCGGGATCACCTCATACTTGCTGCGATCAATCGCCTGCAGCACGGACGCCGCCGACAGCAGCGACACCTCATGCTCTCCGCTGCGCCCGCCAAAAAGAATCCCAACTCGAATTTTGCTCATTCCGCCCGTCTTTGCGGCTGGAGACTTACCGCCCGCGCATTCCTGTCAGCATGCCCATGGCGCGCCGCTGCATCAGCCCGCCCTTGCCCATTCCCTTGAAGACCTTGCGCATCTGCGCGTACTGCCGCAGCAGCTGGTTCACTTCCTGCACCGTCGTGCCCGACCCGGCGGCAATGCGCTTGCGCCGGCTGCCGGAGATGATCTCGTGGTGGTTGCGCTCCTTCGGCGTCATCGAATTGATGATCGCCTCCACCCGCATGAACTGCTTCTCGTCCACCTGCCCGGCCATCTGCTGCATGCCCGCCAGCGGACCGACCGAGGGCAGCATCTTCATGATCGATTCCAGCGAGCCCAGCTTCCTGATCTGCCGGAGCTGATCCCGGAAGTCCTCCAGCGAAAAGCCGTCGCCGGAGAGCGCTTTGCGCGCGAACTCCTCGCTCTTGCGCCTGTCCAGCTTCTCCTCGGCCTTTTCGATCAGCGACATGATGTCGCCCATTCCCAGAATTCGCCCCACGATCCTGTCCGGATGGAATGGCTCGAAAGCGTCCGGCTTTTCGCCCGTGCCGATGAACTTCACCGGCTGCCCCGTGACATGGCGGATCGAGAGCGCCGCGCCGCCGCGCGCATCGCCATCCATCTTGGTCAGCACCGTTCCGGTCAGGCTCAACTGCTTGTGGAAGGCCGCCGC
>DAHVZZ010000138.1:0-2660 GCA_027323785.1 Acidobacterium sp.
AGGCTCGCTCCGCTGCCCCGCGAACGCTACCAGTTCATCGCGAAGGCTTACGCCTACATCGCCGCCCATCCCTCCGAGGCCCGGCAGATGCGCCCCGAGCACATCGGCTTTCAGCCCTACATCACTGAAGAAGTCTGGCAGCGCCTCAAGTCCGCCATGCGCGACTACCGCCAGCTCAAAGCGCAGCACCAGAACGTCCGCCCCGTCGAGGACGCCATCCTCTTCTACGCCGGATGGCTCGGCCACTACGTCGCCGACGGCTCCCAGCCCCTCCACACCACCATCCAGTACAACGGCTGGGTCGGCCCCGACCCGCACGGCTACACCCGCGGCCACCACATCCACTCCCAGTTTGAAACGGCCTTCGTCGACGCGGCCATCACTCCGTCGCAGGTCCGGCCGCTCATGACGCCTCTCCGCCCCATCGGCGACGAGTGGACCGACTACCTCGCCTACCTGAACAAAACCCATTCCTATGTCGATGAGGTCTATCAGCTCTACAGGGAGCACGCCTTCGACGGCACCGGCACACCCGCCTCGCGCCGCTTTACCGCCGAACGCCTCGCCGCCGGAGCTTCCATGCTCCGCAACCTCTACGTCGCCGCCTGGGTCAAATCTGCCCAGCCCATCCCCGACTGGCATCACGAAGCGCCCAAACTTGCGTCCGCGTCCACCACAGAATCCATGCGCCCAATAGCATCGACCGCCCCCTCGTCTGCAAACGCTCCCCGAACGGAACACGACCCGCACATCGGCACCGTCTACTTTCCCGGAAACGGCGTTACCACTCCCCGCCTCATCTACAAGCCCCATCCGCAATACTCAAAACAGGCGAGGAAAGCGCACTACCAGGGAGTCTGCGTATTGTCCGTGATTGTCGGAAGCAATGGCCGACCCGAAAACATCCGCGTCGTTCGGCACCTCGGCATGGGCCTCGACGCCAAAGCCGTCGAGGCCGTCCGGCAATATCAGTTCGCGCCCGCGAAATACAAAGGCAAACCCGTGCCCGTAAGAATCCATCTTGAAGTGAACTTCCGCGGCTACTAAAGCTCCGGCACAACCCGGCTCAGCAGCCCCGCCAGCCGCGCTTCCACCGCCCTGCCCGTCTCCATCACCTCTTCATGGCTCAGCGGAGTCGCCTGAATCCCCGCCGCCATATTCGTCACGCAGCTGATCCCCAGCACCTCCAGCCCCATGTGCAGCGCCACAATCGTCTCCTGCACCGTGGACATGCCCACCAGATCCGCGCCCATCCTCTCAAACGCCCGAATCTCCGCCGGAGTCTCAAAGCTCGGCCCCGCCACGCACAGATACACGCCCTCTTCGAGATCCAGATCCATGTCCTGCGCGGCCTTCCGCGCCAGCTCCCGCAGCCGCGCCGAATACGCCTCGCTCATGTCGAAGAAGCGCAGCCCCAGCCGCTCATCGTTCGGCCCCACCAGCGGATTCCGCCCGGAAAAGTTGATGTGGTCCGCAATTAGCACCAGCTGCCCCTGCCGAAACCCCTCGTTGATGCCCCCCGCGGCATTGGTCAGCACCAGCCGCTGCACGCCCATCCGCCCCAGCACCCGCACCGGGAACGTCACTTCCTCGGAACTGTAGCCTTCGTAAGCATGAACGCGCCCCTGCATCGCCGCCACCGGCACTCCGCTGACCATCCCCACCACCAGCCGCCCGCTGTGGCCCTCCACCGTCGACCGCGGAAAGTGCGGAATCGCCCCGAACGGGATCGCCGTCGCCTGCTCCAGCTTTTCCGCGAACGCCCCCAGCCCCGACCCCAGCACAATCGCCACCCGCGGCCGCAGCAGCGTCCGTGCCGCGATAAACTCCGCCGCCTCCGTCGCCTTTTCGAAAACTGTATTTGTCACCGTCACCGGATCATCATCCCCGCAATCGAAGCCGACATCAGATTCGCCATCGTCCCGGCCAGCATCGCCCGCAGCCCCAGCTTTGCCAGCTCGTTTCTGCGGTTCGGGGCCAGCGCCCCGATCCCGCCAATCTGAATCCCGATCGATCCGAAGTTCGCAAACCCGCACAGAGCAAACGTCGCAATCTCAAACGTCCGCGGAGACAGCATGTGCTTCATGCCCCCCAGATACGTGTAAGCCACCAGCTCGTTCAGCACCATGCGCGTGCCCAGCAGATCGCCCACCACCTTCGCGCTGTGCCACGGCACCCCAATCATCCACGCAATCGGCGCGAAGAAGAAGCCCAGCACCGCGTTCAGCGTATGCGGAAATGGAATGTGCCAGTGCCACAGCCAGCCGCTCATTCCGCCCATGATCCCGTTCAGCAGCGCGATCAGCGCCAGAAACGAAATCAGCATGATGCCCACGTTCAGGGCCAGCCGCCCGCCATCAATCGTGCCCCGCGTGATCGCGCCCAGCAGGTTTTCTTCCTGATGCTC
The DNA here is from genome assembly GCA_027323785.1 of Acidobacterium sp. Lineage (GTDB taxonomy): Bacteria > Acidobacteriota > Terriglobia > Terriglobales > Acidobacteriaceae > Palsa-343. The sequence continues at coordinate 2,408 of DAHVZZ010000138.1, forward strand.
CGCCTCCTTCGGCAGATGCACCACCCCCTGCGTCGCCGGAGTCTCCACCTCCGGCACCAGCATCTTCGTGATCAGAATCGTGCCCGGCGCCGTCATAATTACCGCCGCCAGCAGGCTGCTCGCGTTAATCCCGTACATGATGTACGCCGCCATAATGCCGCCGGAGACATGCGCCATGCCGCTGGTCATAATGCACATCAGCCCCGACCGCGTCGCCCCCGGCAAAAATGGCCGGATCGTCAGCGGAGCCTCC
>DAHVZZ010000139.1:0-1864 GCA_027323785.1 Acidobacterium sp.
ATACGTGCTGGAGCCGGCGGCGGAGCAGGTGGCGGAGTTTCTGGCGCAGGAGCGCGAGCACGGATTTGCGCTGGCGCTGGAAGCATCGGAGCTGGAGGCGATGGCGGAGCAGGTGTCCGAGGCGGAGGCTGAGGCTCAGGAGGAGAAAGAGCCGGAGCTGAAGACGATGGCTCTGGATTTTTCCGCGCCTGTGGAGCAGGAAGCGGTGCAGAGGGGCTGCCGCGTGGGTGTGGCGGCGGTGGCGGACCGGGCGCTGGTGCTGCCGCTGGAGGCGGTGCGGGATCTGCTGGAGGATGCGGCGGTTGCGAAGCGCGTGCACGACCTGAAAGGCGTGCTGCGGGTGCTGGAGGGGCATGGAGTTGCGCTGCGCGGCGTGACGGATGACGTGATGCTGTATTCGTACCTGGTGAATCCGACGCACGCGACGCATCGGCTGTCAGATGTGGCGGCGCGGTTCGACCGTCCGCTGCAGGAGACGGGCGAAAAGCAGGCGGCGGAGGCGGCCCATGCGGTCCTGCGGATGGCGGGGGCGATGCGGGCGGAGGTGGATGGGCTGGCGGAGCGGCGGGTGTACGAGGAGATCGATCTGCCGCTGGTTCCGGTGCTGCTGCGGATGGAGCGGGAGGGGATACGGATCGATTCCGGCGTGCTGGGGCGGATGGCCGAGCGGCTGGCAACGGAGATGAGCCGGCTGAGCGAGGAGATTTACGCGCAGTCGGGGCACCGGTTCAACATTAATTCGCCGAAGCAGCTGGGGGATGTGCTGTTCAATAAGATGGCGCTGCCGCGGCCGCTGAAGTACGGGCGGGGCAAGGTGATTTCGACGGCGCAGGATGTGCTGGAGGAGCTGGCGGAGCATCATGCGGTGCCGCGGCTGGTGCTGGACTTCCGGCAGCTGGCGAAGCTGAAGTCGAACTATGCGGATTCGCTGCCGCTGCTGGCGGACAGCGAAGGGCGTGTGCATACGACGTTCAACCAGGTGGGAACGGCGACGGGACGGCTGTCGTCGACGAATCCGAATTTGCAGAATATTCCGATCCGGACGGAGCTGGGGCGTGAGATTCGGGCGGCGTTTGTGGCGCCGCGAGGATGCGTGCTGCTGTCGGCGGACTATTCGCAGATCGAGCTGCGGCTGCTGGCGCATTTTTCGGCGGATCCGCTGCTGATGCGGGCGTACCAGACGGGCGAGGATATTCACACGCTGACGGCGGCGGAGGTGTTCGGGGTTCCGGCAGAGACGATGGACAAGGAGACGCGGAATCGGGCGAAGGCGGTGAACTTCGGGATCGTGTACGGGATATCGCCGTTTGGACTGGCGGCGCAGCTGGGGATCGAGCAGGCGGAGGCGCGGAGTTACATCGAAAAGTATTTTGCGCGGTACGAGGGCGTGCGGGTATGGATCGACCAGATGCTGGAGGAGACGCGGCGGGAGCAGCGGGTGCGGACGATGTTCGGGAGGATCCGGCCGATACCGGATATCCAGAGCCGAAACGCGAACCAGCGCGGATTTGCGGAGCGGACGGCGATCAACACGCCGTTGCAGGGGACGGCGGCGGATTTGATTAAGCTGGCGATGATCCGGATTGACGAGCGCCTGACGCGGGAGAAGCTGGCGGCGCGGATGACGCTGCAGGTGCATGACGAGCTGGTGTTCGACGTGCCGGAGGGTGAAGTGGAGGCGGTGCGGGAGCTGGTGCGGCACGAGATGGAGCACGTGATTGAGCTGAGCGTGCCGCTGGTGGCGGACATTGGAGTGGGGCCGAACTGGCGGGATATGGATTAGCGGGGCGGGCGGCGGTGGAGTTCAGGACGGGTTTGCGATAATCGGCATCATGAACGGACCGTTGCGGGTGGGTGTTGTTGG
>DAHVZZ010000154.1:0-2097 GCA_027323785.1 Acidobacterium sp.
TCAACGCTCGCGGTCATGACGAGTTCCTGACCGGGAGCAAGGCCAAGGCCGGAATGGATGGCGACGGCCGCGAGGCTGTCGAGTTTCCGGTCGAAATCGGTGACGGCGGGAGTGGCTGCGGAGGCGATCGATCCAGTGACGCTCATAGCGTCTATTGTCAGCCGCGACGGCGGGCGATGGCAACGCGGGGAATGCCGGCGAGGTCCTGGAGGAAGCTAACCTCGTCCCACGCGGAGAGCAGACCGGCAAGGGCGTCGCGCTGGCCGTGGCCGATTTCAAGCAGGAGCCATCCGCCGGGAACCAGCGCCGCGCAGGCCTGGGGGATAAGGCGGCGGTAGATGTCGAGGCCGTCGCGGCCGGCGAAGAGTGCGGCGGCAGGCTCGTAGTCGCGGACCTGCCGCTCCAGGTCCTCCGTCGCGGGAACGTAAGGCGGGTTGGAGACGACGGCGTCGAATTGCTCCCCCTGAACGGCCGCCAGCAGATCGGACTGGTGAAAACGGATGCGGCCGGAGACACCGTGACGCCTGGCGTTTTCGCGGGCGACAGCCAGCGCCGCAGGGGAGAGATCGAGCGCGGTCAGGTGCGCGTGGGGCAGCGAGTGGGCCAGAGCGACGGCAATGGCTCCGGAACCAGTGCCGATGTCGGCGATGCGCAGCGGAGCCTCATGCGGGACGCGCTCCAGAAGGGCTTCGACGAGGTGCTCAGTCTCAGGGCGCGGGATCAGAACGTCCGGCGTGACGCGCATGGCGAGGCCGAAAAATTCCTGCTCGCCGAGAATGTACTGCACCGGCTCATGGCGTGCGCGGCGGGCGATCCAGCCTTGATAGAGCGCGAGCTGGTCGGGAGAAAGCTCAGCCTCGGGATGGGTGAGCAGCCAGGCGCGGTCGCGATGGAGGACGCCGAGCAGCAGGAGTTCAGCATCGCGGCGGGCGGTGGGCAGGCTGGCCAGCCGCTGCGATGCGTCCTGCAGGGCTTCGCGAAGAGGCGCGTGCATTTCCCATTCGGAACTGTCAGGCGCGCCATTCACGACTTTGGTGCGCCCTCAGCAGCAGAGCAAAGATCGCCGATGGCGGCCCACCCAAAGGCGATTTCCGTCAAAGAGACTCCGCCGATTTCGATTGGCTGACTGGCCACGCGCACTCCGCCCAGGCGTTCATAGAACCTGCAGGCGGAGTTCGCCTCCAGCGCCCAGACCACGCAACTTCGAAACCCACGCTGCCTGAGGGTCTGCGCCAGGCGCTGTACCAGCGCGCGCCCCGCGCCATTCCGCTGATGCGTTGCCAGCAGATAGATCGCGCCCAGCTCGCCATCGTAGCCATCCACCGGATGCACCATGGCTCCGCCGGAGACAAATCCGAAGATGCCGGCGTCATCTTCGGCGACGAAAGCTATTGCAGAGGTTTCTCCCAGCCATTGGCGCCATCGCGCCGCGCCGTCTGCCACGCGGAGCCCGTCGATATACGCCTGCGGAATGATGCCGGGATAGGTCGTTCTCCAGCTGGCCAGATGCACCTCGGCAATCGCCTGCGCGTCCTCGAGTTTGGCGTCACGAATTCTCACGGTTCGGGTTCCCGTCCCGGTTCAGGCCATGGCTTCGGATTCCGCCTTGAGCCGCTCGGCGTTGAAGTGGGCGATGAGCGCGTCGATCACCGGCTGCAGACGGCCATCCATCACTTCCGCCAGCTGATGGATGGTGAGGCCGATGCGGTGGTCGGTGAGGCGGTTCTGCGGGAAATTGTAGGTGCGAATCTTCTCGCTGCGATCGCCGCTGCCCACCTGCTGCTTGCGCTCCTTCGCCAGCTCCTGCTGCTGCCGCTCCATCTCCACTTCGTAGAGGCGCGCACGCAGGACGCGCATGGCCTTTTCGCGGTTCTTGATCTGCGATTTTTCGTCCTGGCAGCTCACCACGGTGTTCGTTGGCAGGTGCGTGATGCGGACGGCTGAGTAGGTCGTGTTCACGGACTGGCCGCCGGGACCGGAGGAGCAAAAGGTATCGATGCGGATGTCCTTCGCTTCGATCTTCACATCGACATCCTCGGCTTCCGGCAGCACCGCGACAGTGATGGCCGAGGTGTGAACGCGGCCCTGGGTCTCGGT
>DAHVZZ010000162.1:0-2421 GCA_027323785.1 Acidobacterium sp.
GCCAGCGCCGCGATCACCTCGTACGGCAGCAGTCCATTCGGCGAGTACAGCGCCTCGTGCAGCGTCTTCACCTCGAAAAGCGGCAGGTTCGGAGCGATCCCGTGAATCGTTCGCTCCATCTCCGGAATCATCGCCGCCGGATCGCCTTCCGTCCGAATCTCCAGGCTGTTCAGCGTGTTCACCGCCGGATGCTGCAGGTACGGCAAATAAAAGTACGGACGAATTGGCCCCTGAAGTTCCAGATACCGAGCGTTCTTCGCCACTCCAACCACCCGCAGCAGATGCTTCGCATCGCTGCCCATCGTGAACTCGCGCCCGATCGCGTCCTCATGCGGCCAGAACTTCTTCGCCATCGCCTCGCTCACAATGGCCACGTACGCACCCTTCTTGTTGTCCGCCTTCGTAAAGCTCCGTCCCTCCGCCAGCGGAATCTCCAGCGTCCGGAAATAGTCCGTCCCGATGACGTTGTACCCCGCCGTCGGCGTCGCCTGCCCCCGGGGAACCTCATACCCGGGAACCTTCACCGTATCGGAAAGGTGGTCGATCATCCCCATCGGCGTGGCCCCTGCCATCGTCGCCGACCGAACCCCAGGCATGTCCCGCACCCTCTCCATCAGCGACCCATAAAAGTCCCGCGCCTGCGAGCTGTTGTAGCCGATCTCTCCCGGATCCATCGAGAGCAGCAGCACGTGCGCCGGGTTGAACCCCAGCGACGCGTGCTCCGTCTTCCGCAGCGTCCGCGTAAACAGTCCCGCCACCACCAGCAGCATCAGCGCCGCCGCCACCTGCAGCGCCACCAGCGCGTCCCGGAAGCGGCTGCTCCTGCCCGCCACTCCGCGTCCGCCTTCGCGCAGCACCCGGTTCAGATCCGCCCGCGCCATCCGCGCCGCGGGCGCTATCCCCACCAGCAACCCCGCCGCCACCGCGATTCCCGCGGAAAACGCGAACACGTGCCAGTCAAATCCAAAATAGAGCCGCAGCGGCAAATCCGTCCCCAGATTCGCCGCCCCCAGCACCGAGCTTGCCCACAGCCCCAGCCCCACGCCCGCCGCGCCACCCAGCACCACCAGCAGCACGCTCTCCGTCAGCATCTGCCGGATCAGCCGCGACCGCTGCGCTCCCAGCGCCGACCGCACCACCATCTCCCGCTCCCGGATGCTCGCCCGCACCAGCACCAGATTCGCCACATTCACGCACGCCAGCAGAAGCACCATCGCCGCCAGTGCCAGAAACAGCGCCGCCACCTCCTTCAGGTTGTTGTTCGGATTGAAGCCGCCCGCCCGGCTCGCCGACAGCCCAAACGTCCGCAGCCCCGCGTCCCGTTCCTTCCGCGGATGGTCCGCCGCCAGCCGCCGCGCCACCACCGCCAGCGCCGTATTCGCCCGCTCTGCCGTCATCCCCGGCGCCAGCCGCGCATACACGCTCATCCCCCGGCTGGACACGTCGTTGTATTGCTTCAGCGGAGTCTTCTCGATCGTCACCACCATCGCCAGCGGCATATACGCCTGCACCGCCAGCAGCGTGTTCAGCCCCCGGAAACTCCGCGGCGCAACCCCGATCACCGTCATCGGGTTACCGTTCATCTCCACCTGCCGCCCCACGATGCCCCGGTCGCCTCCAAAGTGATCCTTCCAGTACGCGTAGCTCAGCACCACCTCCGGATCGGCCCCCGGAACCTTCCCTTCCGACGCGCGAAAAAACCGCCCCAGATACGGCCGCACTCCCAGCGCCCCAAAGTAGTTCCCCGTCACGTAATACGTGAGCGCCCGATCCGGCCGGTGTCCCGCCATGCTCAGCCCGTCCAGCCCGTACTGCCCGCCGATCACCGCCGAAAACACGCCCTTCGTCTGCTGCTGAATCGTCCGCAACTCCGGCACAGACATGTTTGCGTTCCAGTCCGTGTCCTTCTGCCGCAGCGCAATCTGCACCACCCGGTCCTGCTGGCGAACATGCAGCGAGCTGAACAGCAGTCCGTTCACCACGCTGAAGATCGCGGTGTTCACCCCAATCCCCAGCGCCAGCGTCACAATCGCAATCGCCGTAAATCCCGGGCTCCGCCGCAGCTGCCGCATCGCGTACCGCACATCCCGCCCCAGATTCTCCACCCACGTCACGCTGTTCATCTCCCAGATCTCCTCTCGAATCGTTACCGGGTTCCCCAGCCGCACATACGCCCGCCGCCGCGCCTCTTCCGCCGACATCCCGCGCTCGCGGTTCTCGTCCATCTCGTGCGCCAGATGCGCTTCCAGCTCCCGCGCCCGTTCCTCATCCCACGCCTTCCGGCGAAAATAGCGACGCAGGCTCATCGGCTACTTCCCCGTCTCTTCGGCGTGTCCCATCACCCGCCCAATCGCCTGCACCATCTCCTGCCAGCGATTCGTCTCCCGCGTCAGCTGCTTCCGCCCCGCCGCCGTCAGCTGG
>DAHVZZ010000173.1:0-2181 GCA_027323785.1 Acidobacterium sp.
GCCGAAGGTCGCCGGCGACGACACACCTGGCAGCGTGGCAAAGAGCGGCCGCACCCGATTCAGCGCCAGGTCCTGCAACTCGTCCACGCTCCTCGTCGTGCTCGAAAAGGTGAGATAGCCGACCGGAACGCTCCCGGCGTCGAAGCGAAGCACGAACGGCGGCACCGTGCCGCTCGGCATGTAGGCATGCGCGCGCTCGATATAGGCGACCGTTTGCGACAGAGCCTGGTTCATGTCCGTGCCCGGCAGGAAGGAAAGCTTCAGCAGCGCGAAGTTCTCGACCGACTTCGACTCCACGCTCTGCAGGCCCGAAATATAGAGAAAGTTGGATTCGTAGTAGTACGTCAGATAGCCTTCCATCTGCGCCGGACTCATGCCGCCGTACGGCTGCGCCACGTAGATGACCGGCAGATTCAGATTCGGGAAGATATCCCGCGGCATGCGGCTGACCGCCAGAATCGAGCAAAGCGCGACCGCGATCACTCCGACGAGAACCGTGAAAGGACGCCTCAGAGCGCCATGTACGAGCCACATAATCAGTTCCCTCCGGAGGGTGCGCTGCGAGCAAGGTTGAGAAAAGGCGTCAGATCCCCGTTGGCGGCCGAGAGCTCCGCCAGCGCTCGCCAGATGCGCAGCCGCGCCAGCGAGTCGTCTATCTCCGCCCGCGCCAGCAAGTCCTGCGCCTGGGCTACGTCCACGCTGGTCGCCAGCCCTGCCTTGAATCGCGCCGTTGCCTGAATCTCGCCCTGTCGCGAAGCCGACAGCTCAATGGGAGTGTTCTGCGCCACGCGCCGTGCTCCATCCAGCTGCGCCAGAGCCGCCTGCTGCTGCGCGGTCAGCGACTGCAGCGTCTGCGCATAGAGAGCCTCCGCGCCGCGGCGCTTTGCCACCTCCACCCGTTTGCGCTGGTGAATGGCGAATATCCCCGTCAGATCCATCTGCGCAGTCAATCCGGCTTCCCAGTTATAGGCCGTGAATGCGAGGCCGTCGAGGCCCGGTTGCGTGCTTCCGTCGGCGTTCTGCCCACTGCCCCGGGCCGAGAGAAGTGCTTCCGTCGTGAAGTGCGGATACCATGCGTGATTCAGCACGCGAATCCGCGCCTTTTCCTCTTCCACACGCCCCATCTGCACCAGCGCCGCCGGGTGCCGGCTGGCCGGCGCCACCGCCCATTCCTGGGCTGGAGGCATCCGCAAAAGCGCTCCCGGCCGGATCGCCACGTGATTCCCGGCCAGCCCCAGTACCTGCGCCAGGGCAATGCTGCCCAGTTCGGCGTCTTTCTCCGACAGGATCAGCTGGGTGCGAGCCGCCGCCAGCTCCGCATCGGCCCGCGAAGCATCCGCTCCCGGGCGCAGATGCGCATCCACCAGGGCGTGTACGGATCGCGCAAACACCGCGCGCCGATTCACATCCGACTGGAATGCGACCACTCGCTGCTCGTTCGCCAACAAGGCCAGCGAAGCCTCGGCCACCGCGGTGCTCACGCCCAGACGCGTCAGCGTTACCTGCCTGCCGGTACGATCTTCCGTCTGCCTGGCCGAACGAATCTCGGCCCGTCGATAACCAAAATCGAATGGCTCCCACGAGAGCAGCACACCGGCGCCCGACGTCCAGAAGGGCCGGTTCGCATGCGGCGTGATGCTGCCCTGGGTGCCGGTAAGAATGTTCGGACTCTGCGGAAGCAGTACGCCCAGCACGCTCTCCCGCGAGCCGCGATCGATCTGCCACACGCCGTCCATGCGCGGCAGCAGGTCGGTTCGCGCCAGGCCCACTCCGGCTCGGGCCGCGTTGTACTTCTCCAGAGCAGCCTGTACCGCCGGATAATGCGCCAGCGCATAATCGACTGCCTCCGCAACGGTGAACTCCCGAACAGCCGGGCTGCCCGCCTGCTGGGCGTGCGCTGGGCTTCCGTGGAAACCAACAAAGAAAATGGCCAGTAGGGAAAGCAGCTTCTCCCTGCCGATGTGCATGTGACGCTAACCTCCGGCGGTGCTGTGCATAACCCTGCGTGCACCGCTGCTCGCTGCCGATCCGAGTGATGGACTCAGACGGAACCTTGCCCTGAATGGACTACACGAATTCTGCCGGGCTGCGAACGATGCGGCAGCGGGCCCGCGGAGACACTGCTCCCCGGGGAAATCCGCGCACCGATGAATGCCGAAGCTCGACCCTACAGGTCAGGCT
>DAHVZZ010000195.1:0-7142 GCA_027323785.1 Acidobacterium sp.
AAGCGTGGCTGGGCGACGGTTCTGGACTGTTATCCCAAATAAGGACTTTTACTTTATGGGCACAATCTACATGCATCGCAAAGTTATTAGCCATGGTTTTGACGGTTTCCGACTCTGCCAAGGGAACCTTATATCTGACAATAACTGCTAGGATTTGCATTCCTCACATCTCCCTTAAAGCGTGGCCCCACAGCGACGTGCAAGGGGTAACGAATTGTGAAAATAGGCCTTCGCTTCACTCAGTCGGATGAAATAGATCTCTCTATGCATGCGATGGCGCTCAGCCGGATTTTACTATGCCTGCGCATTCGTAACTCGACGAGAAGTGGCACACATCTTCCGGGGAAGCTGCCTCGGTTCAGAACGCTCCTCATCTCCGAAATTCCATCTCCACATCAGCCTCACTGCAAAACATTCGCTTGCTGCGAGGCTCGCAAATAACAAGATACCATTTGTAATCAGACCCAGCGCCGCCGCCATTAGAACCATCGAAAAGAGGCAACACGCGACAGGTCGTAGTATCCCCTCATGCAAAAGACGTCGTCGGCTAAACCCCATGCTGTCCGTTCGCGGCATACTATTGACGAAGTGCAACAAAACGCCAGCGATGGCGGCGATCAAAGTCTTCAAAGCTACGCCAATCGCCCCCAGCCAAATGGCCCCAGCTATGCTGCGTCCCAGGTTGACAGTCTCCTCCCCGAGCGGAGAAATGAGCATCCGCTGCTGCTGCCCAGCCGCGAATCCCATGGCTGCCTATGGCATGAGCGTCAGCCTTACAAGCTGAGCCACCGCTTCGGACTCCTTCAGAATCCCCACGATCTGCTTTTCTGTGTACCGGCTCTTCTCCATCCGTTCTTCTCGTCGGCCCACAACTGCTGGATCCCATTATCGGAGAACTCTCACTTCCAATGGACTAATCGGAGGGGAGCAGCTCACGCCCTACCAGCACCAGGAAATCAATCCGCTTCGCGAGGCCATCAACCGGCGCAACCGGGCTCGCAAACCTGCTCCCGTCGCACAGCCGGACGAAACGCAAATTCCCGGGCACAATCCCGGGCACAATGGGCACATGGAGGAATGACTATGGGCACACTCTGGGGTGGTTATCTTATTGACGGGGAAGCGTTAGAAGCTGGTGGACGCGGAAGGAATCGAACCTTCAACCTGTCGATTAAGAGTCGAATGCTCTGCCAATTGAGCTACGCGTCCACGGAGTGTGGGCTGCCCGACGAGCGGCAGCACGGTCGGAGGTTGACCGCCTTTCAAAATATAGCACAGGCAAAGCTTTGCCTCTCCCGTCGGGTCATGGATGGCGACGCAGCCGGATGAGCGAAAAGAAGTACTTTTTCGCCTGTCGCTGGAGACGTGAACGCCGAATGGAATGGCGCCGGATTCGGGATCGGTCTCCATCACAGGCACCTGCATCGAGACCGGGACAGCTGGTACAGGAGAAGCATTCTCATGCGCAAGCGAGCCGGATCAGATCGCTCATTCCGCCACAGCCGGCTGGGCGGCAGCTTCGCGATCCGACTCCTGGGTCAGCCACACAGTATGCCTCGTTGCTGAATACTGAGCGCCGCACAGTAAAAGCAGGCCGGTGAGAAACGCCCAGATCATCAGTCCCACTGAAACTCGGAATGGCCCATAGACGGACCGCAGGTCGAGGTGTGGAAGCACCACCATATAGACCAGCCTTCCCACGTCCCACAGCAACCCCACCACAACCGCGGTTGGCAACACGGCTCGTACCGGGAGCCTCCGGTGAGGGAGGATCCAGTAGACCATGAAGAACATTCCCACGCTGAGCAGCGCGATGGCGATCTGCAGGAAGAAGGCGTTGAGAAACGTGTAGACCACGTTATGCACATGCCCGAAAAAGATGAAGCCCAGCAGACTGGACTGGACGGTGGTGAGACCCACGACGGCGATGGCCAGAACGCCGATCAGGAATGCCAGGCCCAGAGAAATGAGCTGGTTCATCAGGTAGGAGCGGTTTTTCTTTACGCCCCACACGCGGTTCAGCGCCACTTCCAGGGGCAGGAAGACGCCTGTCGTCGAAATCAGCAGCGTCACCACCGACGCAAGCTGCACCGTGCCCCTCGGATGCACGAGCAGACTCATGTTGCGCACGACGAAGTCCTGATTCGATGGCAGCAAAATGATCAGCATGTTCCGGATCACCTGCACCATGCCGGGCGAATGAAAGACCTGGCGGGCGATGGTGAACATCATCACAATGAACGGGAAGAGGGATAGGATGGAGTTGGCCGCCACGCTGAAGGCATAAGTATGGACCTCAGTCTGGCTGAGGTAGCGGGCCAGGGACGCCACCAGAGGACGCCACCCCGGCCCCTTTGGCAGTGCGGGCGGGCGCGGACTGAAGAGACGGGCAACGACGCGTTCGGCGCTCGGAGCGGCCTGAGGTTTTTCAGCGGGAACCACGGGAAATGTCCTGAGAATGAGGTTAGCAGAGGCAGGTTTTTCATCCCGCGCGATGCCGGCGGAGATGTTACGAGAGTATAGGCTACTTTCGTAACCTTCTATCAGGGCCGGTCATGGTTGCAAATTTTGCTTGATTTCACAGGCGTTTCCTGCCATAACAGGAAACACGCTCCTGCTCCCCTGGGTAGAGGCGGGTTTTTGGAAGGCCATTAGTTGATGTACCTGCATTATTGTCATTGCAACTGTCTGGTGAACCGTTGAGCTGCCCGAACCGCCGATGCTGGGCGGCCAAAGGCAGCTTTTGGTGTCTCCGGGGCCTGATCGCGAGAACGGGCTCAGCGCCAGCTGGCTGCAATGGCCAGATAAGGACAAATAACGAAGGAGTTCCCTGTGAAAGAGCAAGGCGTAGTGAAGTGGTTCAACGGAGCAAAAGGCTATGGTTTCATCCAGCGGTCGAGTGGTGAGGATGTCTTCGTCCACTTCTCCGCCATCCAGGATTCCGGCTATCGGACGCTGAATGAGGGCGAGGCAGTGGAATTTGAATGCCAGCAGGGACCCAAAGGTCTGAGCGCGGCGAACGTCGTTCGCAACAGCGCCTGAATTCAGGACCGCAGGCGGCCTTCCCCAAGCCGGCCGCCTGTTTCCCCGCTTACTGCCGCGCCACGGGCGGCGTCAGTCGCTGAAGTCTTTCCACAGCCCAGTCCGCAGCCTCCGCCACGATCGGATCGGGACCGGTCGACCAGCTCCGCAGAATGGGCAGGAAGTGCTGTTGTCCGCTATTGCCCATGGCGATGGCCAGGTTCCGGCGGAAGCCTGAGAACTTTGCCCGCCGCACCGGCGATCCATTGAACCACCGGCCAAAATCCTCTTCAGTCATCGCAGCAAGCCACTCAATCGCCGGATTGACGAGGGCCGCGCGCGGCGCCAGTTGGGGATCGGCGGCAAAGGGAGCCCGACGGTTCCAGGGGCAGACATCCTGGCAGATGTCGCAGCCGAAGATTTGCCGTCCGATACCGGGGCGCAGCTCTTCCGGGATCGCTCCTTTTTTTTCGATGGTCAGGTAGGAGATGCAGCGGCTGGCGTCCATTTCTCCGGGGGCGGTCAGGGCCTGGGTGGGACAGGCGTCGAGGCAGCGGGTGCAGGAGCCGCAGCGATCAGGGGCCGGGAGAGCCAGCGCTTCGGGCGCGGGCTCCAGCGATGTGACGATGACGCCCAGAAACAGCCAGGAACCCAGCTTCTGATTGAGGAGACAGGTGTTTTTACCGGTCCAGCCGAGGCCGGCATAACGGGCGTACACACGTTCGACGACCGGTCCGGTATCCACAAAACAGCGAGATTCAAAGGGCCCGCAAATCTCCTCCAGCCGGCCGCGAAGTTCCCTGAGGCGTCGCAGCAGGACTTTGTGGTAATCCGAGGGACGCTCAGGGCTGCCGCTCCAGGCGTACCGGGCGATCCAGCCGGAGCCGGAGGGGGCGGGATCGATGGATTGCGGCTGGTCAGCGTTATAGTTGGTGGCGCAGACGATAACCGACCGCGCCCAGGGAAAGGGGATACGAACCGAGGAGCGAAGAAGAGCGCCCTGCTCGTCCCGGCGCCTGAGGTAATCCATTTCGCCGGCTCGACCGGCGTCGACCCAGGCGACGAAGCGCCCCCGTTCTTCCTGGTCCTGAGCGGAGCCGGGAGCCGGCACGCTGGCCAGACCGGCCGCGTCAAAGCCGGCCTCGCGGGCCAGTGTTTCAAGGCTGGAGGGGGAAAGAAGGGGCAAGGCTAATCCTTAGAGCAACCTGGGCTCCCGGCCCGATGACCGGGCCTCGGGAATTCCCCGTGCAGAGTACAATAAAGATTGCGCGTCTGGCTGCGCGGAGAAGCCGCAAAAATATATTGTTCTGTTTTCCAGCCTAAATGCTGACTCCGTGAGCCGCTATCCGGCGTCTAATTTTGATGAGAAAGCAGGTTTCCAGGATCGGCGCAGGCCGTTTCTGGTGGGACTGAAAAGGCGCGTACGAGAGAGAGGTCTTCCCCAAGGTGAATTCAACCGTCAAACAAATCCTGTTCTGGGTGCTCATCGTTGCATGTCTCCTGGTGCTGTGGCAGCTGTTCCAGAAGAACGGCGCCATGGGGAGTCACGAGCAGGAAATTACCTTTACCCAGTTTATGGGCGACGTGGAATCGAACCAGGTAGCGGACGTGACCATCACCGGCACCGCGGTTCAGGGACACTTCCGCGACGACAAAGGTGCCTTCCATCTGGCTATTCCCGCGAACTACCCGCACCTGTATGACGTTCTGGATCAGAACAAAGTCAATGTGACGGTCAAGAGCGACAACGGCAACAGCATCTGGATGTGGCTGCTGCAGTTCTCGCCGCTGATTCTGATCGCGCTGCTGTGGCTGTTCATGATCCGCCAGATGCAAAGCGGGGGAAACAAGGCCCTCTCGTTCGGCAAGAGCCGCGCCCGATTGTTGTCCATGCAGCAGAAGAAGATCACGTTCAAGGACGTGGCCGGCGTGGACGAGGCCAAGGAAGAACTGAAGGAAATCATTGAGTTCCTGCGCGAGGCCCAGAAGTTCCAGAAGCTGGGCGGCCGCATACCCAAGGGCGTTCTGCTGGTCGGGCCTCCGGGCACCGGCAAGACGCTGCTGGCGCGGGCCGTGGCGGGCGAGGCGAACGTTCCGTTCTTCTCCATTTCGGGTTCGGATTTCGTCGAGATGTTCGTCGGCGTGGGAGCCAGCCGTGTTCGAGATGTTTTTGAGCAGGGCAAGAAGAACGCGCCGTGCATCATCTTCATCGACGAAATCGATGCTGTCGGTCGTCACCGCGGCGCTGGACTGGGCGGCGGGCATGACGAGCGCGAACAGACGCTGAACCAGTTACTGGTGGAGATGGACGGCTTCGAGTCGAACGACGGCGTTATCTTGGTCGCGGCGACGAACCGGCCCGACGTGCTCGATCCGGCGCTGCTTCGGCCGGGACGTTTTGATCGCCGGGTGGTTGTGGGCCGGCCGGATGTCCGTGGCCGCGAAGAGGTTCTTCGCGTTCATGCCCGCAAAGTTCCGGTGGCCGACGATGTCGATCTCCGGGTGCTGGCACGCGGTACACCGGGCTTCTCCGGCGCCGACCTGGCCAACATGGTGAATGAGGCAGCACTGAACGCGGCTCGCTCGAACCGAAAGTCCGTCCTGATGATCGACTTCGAACAGGCGAAGGACAAGGTTCTGATGGGTGCGGAGCGCAAGTCCATGTTGCTCAGCGACGAAGAGAAGCGGGTGACCGCGTATCACGAGGCCGGCCACGCGCTGGTCGCGGCGTTGCGCGATCATGCCGATCCGCTCCACAAGGTAACGATTATCCCCCGCGGCATGGCTCTGGGCGTGACCATGCAGCTGCCCGAGGACGACAAGCATACCGTCACCAAGAATTACCTGGAGACGCAGCTTGCCATCCTGATGGGCGGCCGCATTGCCGAGGAGATCTTCCTCCACCAGATGACCACCGGCGCCGGCAACGACATCGAGCGCGCCACCGACATGGCGCGGAAGATGGTCTGCGAATACGGCATGAGCCGGCTCGGTCCGCTGACTTTCGGCAAAAAGGAAGAGCAGATCTTCCTCGGCCGCGAGATCGCTCAGCACCGCGACTTCTCGGAAGAGACGGCCCGCCAGATCGATACCGAGGTTCGCAGCCTGGTGGACGAAGCTTACCGGGCGGCGTGGGACATCCTCAATAACAACCAGCCGATCATGCACAAGCTGGCTGTAGCGCTGCTTGAACGCGAAACGCTGGATGCGAACGAAATTCGCATGATCATCGATGGCAAGGATCTTCCGCCACTGAAGCCGACCAGTGGTGGTCCCGGATCCGGAGTCGCGGACGTTCAGCAGGTTTTGAAACCCGAACCAGGCCGCACCGGCGGATTGCCTGAAGGCAGCCCGTCCCCCGCGTAGATGGCCTCAGCGCGACACGAAAGGCAGCCTTCGGGCTGCCTTTCGTGTCTGGTCGCAATCGCTCCACGCGTCTTCCATCTGCGAGAATAGCTCCAGGATGACTGCCCGAATCTCTGCCTGTCTGTGCCTGGTACTGTTGCTGCTGAGCGGCTGCGATTACCATACGGTGACATCCGCGGCGCATCTTCCCCGTGGGGTTCGGACGCTGGCCATCCCGGCCTTCAAAAACAAGACGCAGTCGTATCACACGGCCGCATACTTCACGCAGGCGATCATCCGGGAATTCACTGAGCGAACCTCCTACAGAGTGATTGCCGGCCAGGACGCCGGCGCGGATGTGACTCTGCATGGGACGATCACCAGCTTCAAAATCACTCCCCTGACCTACGACGACGTTACAGGGCAGACGTCGAGCTATCTGGTGACGATCCAGGCGGAGCTGAGCCTGACGGATCGCCAGGGGAGAACGATCTGGCACAACTCTCACTATCTCTTTCGTCAGCAATACGAGCAGACGCAGGATCTCGCCAGCTTTATCCAGGAAGACACGGCCGCAACAAGAAGACTGGCCCGAGACTTTGCCCGGGCAGCCGTCGCAGATATCCTGGAGTCGTTCTGAAGCTCCAGCCGGGGAGCAGATGCAGGGCGAACTCGCCTCAGTAAACCTGCCGCAGCAACTCGGGGTGTTCAGCTTCCACCCGCAGGATCAGCTCGCCGAACAGTGAGTTGGCCCAGGCAAACCACGGACGCGTATA
>DAHVZZ010000214.1:0-7318 GCA_027323785.1 Acidobacterium sp.
GGGATTGCGGCCAAACCCGGTCTTCGACACAGATGCGTTGTTCATCCCGTTTTTCTCCCCGAAGAATCTCAATTCGGACACGCTGAACAATACATCGGAATTCGACGCCGGAGTCAGCTACGACTTCCAGTTGTACGGCAAGCGCAAGGCGCGCATGAGCGCTGCACACGCCGCGACTACCGTAACCAGGTCGCTGGTGAGCAACGATGAGCGCAGGTTGCGTTACGATGTCGCCGCACAATTCATTCATGTCGTTTATGCGGAATCGAAACTGCGCTTTGCGAAGCAGGATCTTGCGACGTTCGATAAGAGCCTGAAGATCAGCAAAAGACAGTACACGGCGGGGAGTATTAGCCACGGGAGTTTGCTTAAGCTCCAACTACAGAGGCTGCTGTTCCAGACCGACTATACGTCGGCGCAGGTTGCGGTCATTCAGGCGAAGAATAACCTGCGGCAGCTGGTGGGCTTCGACGCTCTTCCCGCGAATTACGATGTACTGGGAAGACTGCATGCACCAAACCCGCATCGCAGCCTGGTGGGTCTGGAGGCAGAAGCGCTGCGGAATCGCCCGGATCTGGCCGCGTCGCGGCAAAATGTCACCGAAGCGCAGAGCCAGTTGCACCTCGCCAGAGCTTATGCGCATCCCAGCCTCGGGACAACGCTTGACTACACGCGCCTGGCTGGAATGAACGACCTGAGCTCGTACGCCACGATGGCAATTCCCATCTTCGACCGGAACCAGGGCAATATCGCAGGCGCGAAGGCGCAAATTACTCAGGCCAACGAACAGGAGCGAGCAGCCGAGCAACTGGTATTGACGCAGGTGCGAAGCGCCTATGCTGAGCAGCAGAGCGCATTGCAGGTTGTGGACCTCTATCGTTCGGGCTACCTGGGAGACGCGCAGCAGTCGCTGTCGATCAGCGAATATGCCTATTTGCGTGGCGATACGAGTTTGCTGAATTTCCTGGACGCCGAGCGGAGCTATCGAACGGTCGAGCTAGATTACCGCCGCGCTCTGGCTCAGGCAATGCTCTCCGATCAACGACTACAAGAGGTCGTCAATAAGACTATGCGGCCTGGAAAGGTTCATCAGCCATGAAGCGTCAAGTATCCTTGACCGATTGCAGAGCGTTTGGGATCCGTCCTGGCGAAACACGGCGGTGGCAACGCTGGTGCGCACTGAGTGTGGCTTTGTGCTTTGCATCCGCGGGTCTGGCGGGGTGCGGTCACCAGTCGAACGCGGAGACTACGACAAAGACGCACGTCATTGAGGTGTCATCCAGCGGCATGACTCTTTCGATGAAGCCTTCACTGGCAAAGCATTTCAAGCTGGCAGAGACCAGGACCATTCAGCGGGCGACCCATTTTTCCGCTCCCGGAGTGATTGCACCGGATGTGAGCCGGACCGTAAGCGTGTTTTCGCTGGCCAACGGTTTCGCGGTAAAGGTCCCCGTGCAGCTGGGCGATCAGGTGTCTAAGGGGCAGGTGCTCGCGGTCGTCGACAGCCCCGATCTGGCGAAAGCCATCAGCGTCTTTCAAACCGCCAGGGCGCAGCTCCAGCTCAGCGAGAAAGAGCTGAACCGGGAAGAGGGTTTGTACCGGCATGGAGCCGCTCCGCGCAAAGCGCTGGAGGAGGCGCAGTTTGCCGAGCAGCATGCGCAGATCGAAGAGGAGACGGCGCGGCGGCAAATCACCATTTTGGGTGGTGACCTCAAGTCGCCTTCACCGCTGGTTACCGTGCGAGCGCCGATCAGCGGCACCATCATCAAACAGCAGATTTCGCGCGGAGAGGCGGTTGAGAATTCGTATCTCTTCAGGATCGCTGACCTCTCGCGGGTCTGGGCATTGTGCAGCATCTACGAAAACGATCTCTCGCGAGTACAGGTTGGAGATTCGGCTCAGGTTGACGTCTCGGCATATCACAATCTGAAGCTGGAAGGGCGGATCAGCAATATTTCTCATATCCTCGATCCCAACACGCGAACAGCCGAAGTGCGCGTCGTTCTCAATAACCCGCAGGGGCAGCTGAATCCCGGGATGTTCGTCACGGCCCGGTTCACTTCGATCCACGAGTCGCCGCAGGTGCTGGTTCCCGTCACGGCGCTGTTCCAGCTTCACGATCAGTTCTGGGTCTTTGAACCGGCGAAGCAGGGAGTCTTTCGTCGCGTACCTGTGACGGTGGGGTCGGTTGCCGTCCCGGGCTGGCAGGTGGTCACCGGGGGGCTGCAACCGAATCAAAACGTGATAGCCGACTCGCTGGAGTTTGCGGCAGCCGCATCGCAGGACTAAGGGCGGCACGAGAACGCCAAGGATATAGCTATGATTCAGAAAATGGTTGATGCGGCACTGCGCCAGCGATTTCTTATTCTTTCGATCGCGGTGCTGATGCTGGTCTGGGGCATGATCTCATTTCATGCACTGCCCATCGAGGCCTATCCGGATGTGGCGCCGCAATGGGTGCAAGTGATCACGCAGTGGCCCGGACATGCCCCGGAAGAGGTTGAGAAACAGATCACCGTACCCATCGAGACCCAGATGAACGGGATTCGGAATATGACGAACATGCGCTCGCACACCATGTTCGGACTTTCCGTCATATCGATGACTTTCAGCCAGAACTCCAATGACCTGTGGAATCGCGAGCAGGTGCTGGAGCGGCTCTCCAACGTGAGTCTCCCGAATGGGATAACTCCACAGATCGGGCCGGATTATAGCCCGGTCGGACAGATCTACTGGTACACGCTGCGAAGCACGAATCCGAAGTACGACCTGATGCAGCTGAAGGCCCTGCAGGATTGGGTAATCAATCGGCGCATGAAGACGGTCCCGGGAGTGGTGGGCGACTCCAGCTTCGGCGGATTAACGAGGGAGTACCAGGTTCGGCTGGACCCCGACAAGCTGATCGAGTACGGACTCAGCATTGGCGATGTCGAGAGGGCGCTGAAGGCGAACAATTACAACGCCGGCGGCGGCTTTATCGAACACGGACAGCAAATGTTCGACGTTCGCGTTATCGGCAGGATGCGGAACACCACTGATATAGCGAACACCGTGCTGAAGCAGGTGGATGGCACGCCCGTTCACGTGAGCGACGTGGGCACAGTCGTACAAGGCCATGTGGTGAGGCTGGGCCGAATCGGCAAAACTGTGCGCGAACCGGACGGCACCATTATCGATAACAACGACGTCGTGGAAGGCGTCGTCCTGCTGGAAAAGGGCGCACCTACCGAGGCGACGCTGCGGGGGATTGAGAAAGAAGTCAAATACCTGAACGCACATGTGCTGCCCAGGGGCGTTCAGATTGTTCCCTATCTCGATCGCAGCACGCTTATTCACTACACGACACACACCGTCCTCACGAATCTGACCATCGGATTCCTGCTGGTCACGGTGATCCTATTTATATTTCTTGGCAATGCTCGCAGCGCCTTTATCGTTGCGGGAACCATTCCATTTTCTCTGTTGTTTGCGGCCACCTGTCTGGATCAGCGACATATTCCGGCGAATCTGTTATCACTTGGGGCCTTGGATTTCGGGATGGTGGTGGATGGAACGGTCATGATGGTGGAGAACATCTTTCGTGTTTTATGCCGAAAAGATGAGAGACCGCTGTCGAAATTTGAGCTGATCAGCTTCGCCGCTCACGAAATTCAACGTCCGGTGTTCTTTGCAATTCTCATCATCATTGTTGCCTATCTCCCGATCTTTGCCCTTCCCGGAGTTTCTGGCCTACTGTTTACACCGATGGCCTGGACAGTGTCTTTCGCCCTTGTGGGCGCGCTGATCTTCGCGCTCATTATTGCGCCGGTTCTTTCCAGCTTCCTTTTCAGTAAAGGTATGCGTGAGTGGCATAACCCGGTGCTGGGATGGGTGGAGAACCATTATGCGCGCGGATTGCGCTGGTGTATGGGCAACCGGCGGACGGTATTGTGGGGGTCGGGTGGTCTGCTTGTCATCATGCTCGCTCTGGGCGGAAGCGGCGTTATAGGATCGGAATTTCTGCCTCACCTTGATGAAGGAGCCATCTGGGTGCGCGGCATGCTGCCGATGAGCACCGGGCCTACCATGGGAGCGGAGGTCGCACACAAGACTCGCCTGATCCTCGCCTCGTTTCCCGAAACAACCACGATCGTCAGCCAGGACGGGCGTCCCGATGACGGTACGGCCGCTTCAGGTTTCTTCAACACCCAGTATTATGTTGGGCTGAAGCCTCAGTCTGAGTGGCCGGAGCCGTATCGCTCAAGCAAAAGCCTGCTGATTGAGGCAATGGATCGCAAACTCAAGCAGGCGATGCCATACGCCGGCTGGAATTTCTCGCAGCCGATCCAGGACAACGTGGATGAGGCTGTCAGCGGTGTGCGAGGAGAAAACGGGGTAAAGGTCTTCGGACCCGACCTAAAGGTTCTTGCAAAAAAGGCGGTACAGGTTCAGGCGGCGCTGAAGACGGTGCCGGGCGTTGTGGATACGGGAATCTATGACGTGATGGGGCAACCCAATATGAATATCACTGTGAGCCGATCCCTCGCGAGTCGCTACGGCATCAGTGTCGGTGCGATTCGCCAGGCGGTCGAAGGCGCGGTGGGGGGTAAGGAAGTCAGCACGATTCTCCGCGGGGACATGCGTTTTCCTCTGGCTGTGCGATATCAGCGCCACTTTCGGACTTCGGTGCAGGCGATTAAGTCTATCCGGATCCTGACTCCGAGCGGCGCACGAGTGTCGCTGGGGCAACTTTGCCACATCCGGATTCAGGAAGGCCCATCAACGATTTTTCGGGACAACAACGAGCGGTTCATTCCCATTAAATTCGGTGTGCGGGGACGGGATCTTGGGTCGACGGTGAAGCAGGCCATGCAGGTCGTGCAGCAGAAAGTGAAGCTGCCGCCAGGTTATCACTTCGAGTGGGCCGGAGAGTACACGAGCGAGCAACAGGCAGATCATCGTCTCGATGAGATTATTCCGATCGCCATCATTGGAATCTCCCTGCTGTTGTATTTCGCATTCAACTCGTTCAAATGGGTCATGATCATTCTGCTTGATGTGGCGCTGGCTCCTCTGGGAGGTTTGCTCGCGCTGCTGGTGACGCACACCTATTTCAGCGTATCGAGCGGAGTGGGTCTGCTTGCACTCTTCGGAGTCTCCATCCAGATCGGCATGATCATGCTGGAGTACATCAACCAACTGCGTTCGCGGGGATACTCCATCGAAGATGCGGCACTGGAGGCGGCACGTGTGCGCCTTCGCCCGATCCTGATGACCATGCTGGTGGCCACACTGGGGCTGCTTCCGGCGGCGATGTCGCACGCCATCGGTTCGGATGCTCAGCGCCCCTTTGCCATCGTAATCGTCGGAGGACTCACTTTAACGCTGGTGATCAGTTTGTTTCTGCTGCCCACTCTGTATGTGACGCTTGCCCGACAGGGAGACAAACTTCCGAAAGACGAGCATGAGGCGGCAGAGCAGTATGCCTGATCAATTCAATTGATCGGCGAGATTTTACTGCGAAGCATCTGACAAATGCAGAGGGCCCCCATGAGAAGTTGACCCTGGGGGTCTAGCCCTGCACGGAGACGCCGGAAAATGAAAGCAGTGCCACACCGTTCACCGGCTCCCCGTAGGAAGTTGCCGGCTGAAAGACGCTCGTCAGCAGCAGGCTTTCCAGATCCGCCCGTGTTCCCGGATCGGTTGGCCCGGAAATGATGTTGTAGTCGTAGACTCGCCCCCGGGCATCCACGAAAACTTCCACCGTGAGCGGCCGTCCCCGCTGCGTCACCGTGCCCGCATCCGCTTCCACCGTCGAATACAGGAAGTGCGGTGCCGTAACCGCTCCGGGAACCTGATCCCGCGCGGCTGCTGGTTCTGGAATCGCAAACGCTCCAATCAGGAATCCCATGGTTCCAACCAGCACGATCGCGCTGGCCAGCCCCGCCGAAGCCTGCAGCAGAAACGGAGCGAAGGTGTTATCCCACCGCACTTTCCAGGTTGCCAGCCGATTTCTCGCCGTCCGGGCGCGTTCCCGCGACAAGGCCACGCGGACGCGAAGCCCAAGATCCTCCGGCGCTCGCGCCTGTCCCAGACTGCTCAGCGATTGCTGCGTTTTCCGCCACTGGCCAAATTCCTCGACGCACTCCACACAGGTCGCCAGATGCCCTGCAATCGTCTGCATGGCGACGCCGGTCAAATCTCCGTCCAGATAGGAGGAGAACTGCGAGCGAATCGACTTACATGTGGTCATATGGCCTCCTCGGCTGAGCAGCCATCGGAAACAGAACCGGCGGAGGATTGCGACGGCCTTCGGCTCGCTGCCTGCATATACGGCGCCAGTAAAGTTTTCAGGTGCGCCCGGCCACGCATCAGCCGTGACTTCACCGTGCCCAGGTTGGCCTTCAGGATCTCCGCAATCTCCTCGTAGCCGAAACCTTCAATGTCCCGCAACACAACCACCGTGCGGAAGGGTTCCGGCACTTCTCGCAGAGCCGCTTCCACTCGCTCGGCCACCTCGGTCTGCGCGGCTGCGTCGAACGGCGTACCGTGAGGATCCACCAGGCTTTCGCCCAAGCCCCATTGGGGCTCTTCCTCATAGCCCGTCGATTCACTTTCGATTGTGACTTCCTGCTGCCGATGGCGCGACCACCAGCGCCGCTGATTCAGCGCTTCATGCACGGCAATCCGGTAGATCCAGGTTCGCAGGCTGGCTTCTCCGTGAAAACGCGAAACCCCCCGGAAGATCTTCACAAAGACTTCCTGGGTAATATCGGCGGCATCGCCGGGATTGGGCAGGATGCGATAGATCAGACTATAGATAGGCTGCTGGTACCGCGAAATCAGCCAGGCAAATGCCTCCTCCGATCCCGCCTTCAGCTGCTCAATGACTGCAGCTTCCTCCGGATGTACTCCAATGACCCCTGCCAGATTTCCCACGGCCGCGCCCGCCTGCATCTTTCGCTCCCTTCAGCCTAACAGGAAATGCCCGATCCAGAGCAGCTGCACCGGATCCTAGCGCGCTTGTTGGCGTACCGGATCCGGTCGCTGTCCTCACTCGCTCTGTTTCTTTAGACACTCCCTGGCGGCATCAGGTTCCCGGAGATGCCGTACGTTCTTCAGCTACGGTCTCGGCGGCTCCTTCTTTGCCGGTTCCTTCTTCTTCCCTTTGTATCGGGAATCGTGGTGCGCTCTCCGTTCCGCAGCCCGCCTGCGCTCCGCATATCGAGTCTCCGGACTGTTGTTCACCACCGTCGTTTTCACCTGCTGATGCTGTAGCGCCGTTTCAAGCGCCGACCGCAGACGAAAGACCTCCGCCTGCTGCGTCTGCGCGCCGCTC
>DAHVZZ010000238.1:0-10210 GCA_027323785.1 Acidobacterium sp.
GCGCCGAGCGCGAACGTGGCATTTGCCGGGTGCTATGTTTCCATCCCAACCACAGCCTGACAGTGGCGCGCATGGATCAAGGTGACGTCCGCAAAGTGGTGGATGCCTGGGCGGAGCAGTATGAGGAACTGGGCTCCAATCAGGACCTTCGGTATGTACAGATCTTCGAGAACCGCGGACCGATGATGGGCGCCAGCAATCCGCACCCGCACTGCCAGATCTGGACGACCGAGCATATTCCCGACGAGCCACTGAAGGAGACCGCCGCCTTCGCCGAATATCGCGCCGCACACCGTAGCTGTCTGCTCTGTGACTACGCTCGCCTGGAATTGAACGAAGCCGCGCGAATCGTCTGCGAAAACGAGCGTTTTCTGGCGGTGGTGCCGTGGTGGGCGGTATGGCCCTTCGAGACGCTGATCATCTCGAAGGAACACCGCCGCTCTCTGCAGGACTTCAATGATCGCGACCGTGAGGGGCTTGCGGATATTCTCCGTCAGGTAACGACGCGCTACGACAATCTCTTTGAAACCAGCTTTCCCTATACCATGGGTTTTCATCAGGCGCCGTGCGATGGAGAGGCCCACGATGGATGGCACTTCCATGCGCATTTTCTGCCGCCGTTGCTGCGCTCGGCCACGGTACGCAAGTACATGGTAGGGTTCGAACTCCTCGGTATGCCGCAGCGGGATATCACGCCCGAGGTTGCGGCCGAGCGTCTGCGTATCCTGCCGGCGAAACATTTCATGGAGAGATGAGCAGCCGTGGGGCTCTGCTGCGACTGGATCAGGCTTCAGCGCGCAGACACCGCCCGCCATCACCAGCAGATCAGGCGGCTGGAGAGAGAGCGGCTCTGGGATCAGGCCGTGCTCCTGCGGCTGGAAGCCCTCTTCGTCCGGCTGGAAGAGGCTTCGGCCTGCACCAGCCTATTGACGTTTCTGGGCTCGCCGGCGAAGCGTGGACGGGAAAAGCCTCCGATTTTGACAATCCACACAGCTTTTTCCGGTGAGTACGCTTCTTAGAATTTTGGTGATGCATTCCAGCCTGGAGCAGACGATGAACTCCCACGTCCAGCCGAATAAAACGTCCGTCCTGACGTCATGGAAAGAGATAGCGAACTACATGGGCAAGGGCGTCCGAACCGTACAACGGTGGGAGCAGGATTTTGGGTTGCCGGTTCGCCGTCCATGCGGTTCCAGCAAGAAAGCAGTCCTGGCCCGCCCCTCCGACTTGGATTCGTGGGTGGCGCTTCGCTGCAGACCTCGCGGCGATGCGAAAGAGGATTCAGCGGTTCGGCCGGGAGAACTTACGCTGCGCTCCACACTCGCTGCGGAGATCGAGACATCGAGAGCGTTGCGCGCCATCAGTCGTACCGTTCGCGGCGAGCTTCGCATGGAACTTCGTTCGCTACATGAACACGTGACAGAGATGTATCGAAAGTGCCGCAGCGAAAGGCCTGCCGTGCTTCAGGCAGAAAACGGCAGAAGCGCACGGCAGCCGTCGAATTAGCTGCCGAGTCCGCCATGGAAATTCGACGGAGAGGTCCCTGAGGCTGCTGGGCAGACGCTCTGGTAAACGTCGTTATTTCAATGGTGAGCCCGCTGGGACTCGAACCCAGGACCCACGCCTTAAAAGGGCGTTGCTCTACCAGCTGAGCTACGAGCTCACATCTCTTCCAGGTTAGCACAGCCGGACCCCCCTTCGGCTTCAAAAGCCTCAAGTTCCCGTACAAAGCACGGTTGTTGGCGACTGGAATTCTTCCCGGAAAGTAACTACCAAATTGTTACCGGTGGGGAATTCCATCGGATTGACGCTGCGTTTACCGTAAATCTAACTTCTTCTTCCGTCTGAAAGCGGGGAGCTTCGTTCGCCGAGGTGGCCTGCGCAAAGGGTAGAGCGACTCTCTATCGCACGAAAGTGGGAGGTGCCTCGGTAACGAAGTGGTATTGCCGCCGGGCATACGGTCTGGCAAGTTGTTAACGTCAGGACTGCACTGGTTATACTGCAGGTTCCGTGAACAGCCAGCCAACGGACAGCGGCATCGGAGGTCGGCAAATGGGAACCCCGGGCGTGCAACAGGCTACTGGAAGGGATTGGCGGATGAAGCAACAGGAAGACATGGTCTTTCGTAACAAGGAGTCCGAACAGGCGGACGACGTGGCCACACTGTACTCCTGGGCGAATCTGCATGGGGCGAAATACCGGGATTTTAGTGCCTCCCGCCAGGAAATGCGGACGCAGATGCGTCAGCGCGCCATCGCCGAGCAGGCCAGGCTGGAGCACGAGCAGGGTCGCGAGGGTGCGGCTGCCGCGCAGCAGCCGGAACGCAGGGAGGAGCATGCTATTTGGGAGGATCTGCTCCCGGATGCCGAAGAAAGGCTGACGCCGCCATCGACGGCCACGCGCTCAGTTGCGGAACTGCGTCCCGCGATAACCGAGACGCCCCGCTATGAGTTGCCAAATCCGTTACCCGGGAACGATGGCTCGCCGATGCGACGCAGTTCCGGGTTGGGAATTGAGCCGGCGCCGTTGGCCCGGCGCGTTTCCGCCCAGGGAATTGCGCAAGCGGTGGATCAAGCCGAGGCGCAGCGCTATGCTCCGCCGATGCGCGATCAGGAGCAGGCACCGCAGAAGCTCGAATCGGGTCGGCTGGATCGCGCTGATCGCTCCGACAGGATGGATCGTTCCGCGCAGCCTGAACGCTTTGAGCCGGCACAGCCGGCTGGTCCCGCATGGCTGACCGAACGTTCTGCGGCGGTACCGGCGCCCATGCCTGAATCGCTGCAGCAATCCCGCGAACGAGTGGCGGCTCGCTGGTTTGCGCTGCAGGGAGTGTTCGGTGGGGAAGCGAAGAATCAGCCGGTACGTTCAGAGCAGCGGCTGCCGGTTATGGCTGTTTTTTCCCTGGCCGGAGGCGTAGGCAAGACCAGCATCATCGCGGGACTGGGGCGCGCGCTGGCGGCTCGTGGTGAACGGGTGCTGATGGCCGATGCCTCTTCGTTTGGCCTGCTACCGTTCTACTTCGGCGCCCGGGATATCAAGCCGGGGGTGCTGAGAACATTCAGCGGCGCGCCGACCGATCCGCCCATTCGCATGTTGACGCTCAATATGGAAGCCGACGGCGGCGATCCGGATTTCGTCCGCAGAGAGATCACCCGCAATACGCAGGACGTCGGTCGAGTCCTTATCGACATGGCAACCGGCTCTGCGGCAGCACTCGTGCAGACACTTCGTCTGGCTCCCACGATTCTGGTGCCGGTTGTGCCGGACATGGCTTCCGTCGTCACGCTGCAGTCTCTGGACAGCTTCTTCCGCAGTCAGGAATCCGTGGCGGGCAAAGCGGTACAGCCCTGGTACGTGCTGAATCAGTTCGACCCGTCGCTGCCGCTTCATCTTGACGTTCGCGAGGTTCTCCGCCAGCAGCTCGGCGATCGGCTCCTGCCGTTCGCGCTGCAACGGCGCGCCGCTATCAGCGAGGCGCTGGCGGAAGGCATGACTGTCATGGACTATGCGCCCGGTTCTCCAGCCGCGGAGGATCTGATGAATCTGGTCACCTGGGTGCGGAACACATCGGTCGCCGCTGCCGGTGCCCGCGGTCTGCGCTGGAGCGAACGATGACCCAATCCGAGCTCTGGGAGGGGTTTGAGACAGGGCGCGGACCGTTCTTTCGTCTGCTTCGGTGGGGATTCATCATTTTCGGCGTAGCGGTCATGATCTTTTTCGCCTCGCTCCAGCTCACCTGGCCGCAGCAGGCGGTTCTGGGTCTGCTGATCCTCATGTTGTGCATCTGGCTCAGCCGCGCCTCGGACTCTTATCTCGTCACGCTCACGCTGATGATGATGTCCATGTTCGCCACTTTCCGTTATGCGTGCTGGCGAATCCACACGGTCGTCGC
The DNA here is from genome assembly GCA_027323785.1 of Acidobacterium sp. GTDB lineage: Bacteria > Acidobacteriota > Terriglobia > Terriglobales > Acidobacteriaceae > Palsa-343. The sequence continues at coordinate 3,893 of DAHVZZ010000238.1, forward strand.
TTTCTTTAAGGATCCGGGTTCCAAATGGGGTCCGATCGATGCCTTTTTCATTGTGGTGCTGCTGCTGGCGGAGGCTTACGCGTTCTCGATCCTGTATTTGGGCTTCCTCCAGACGGTCTGGCCCCTGCGCCGGGCTCCGGTTCCGCTGCCGGACGATCCCGAAGAATGGCCGGAAGTCGATCTGCTGATTCCCACTTACAATGAGCCGCTCAATGTGGTTCGCTACACGGCACTGGCTTCGCTAAACATCGACTGGCCGACCGACAAGCTTCACGTCTACGTCCTCGACGACGGCAACCGCGACGAGTTCCGCGAGTTTGCTGTGGAAGCCGGCATCGGCTACATGACCCGGACCGACAATTCCCATGCCAAAGCGGGCAACATCAACCACGCACTGAAGAGTCTCGAATCGCCCTTCGTCGCCATCTTCGATTCCGATCACGTGCCCACGCGCAGTTTTCTGCAGATGACAATGGGCTGGTTTTTCCGGGATCCCAAGCTCGCGATGCTGCAGACACCGCACCATTTTTATTCGCCCGATCCATTCGAGCGGAATCTCGGCCAGTTTCGGGTGATTCCCAACGAGGGCGAGCTCTTCTACGGAATCGTCCAGGACGGTAACGACTTCTGGAACGCCTCCTTCTTCTGCGGTTCGTGCGCCGTGCTGCGCCGCGAAGCACTCGACGAGATCGGCGGCATTGCCGTAGAAACGGTCACGGAGGATGCCCACACCTCGCTGCGCATGCAGATTCGCGGGTGGAACACGGCCTACATTAATATTCCCCAGGCGGCGGGACTCGCTACGGAGCGGCTCTCCGGTCACGTGAAGCAGCGCATCCGGTGGGCCCGCGGCATGATCCAGATTCTGCGGACGGATAATCCGCTCTTTGCGCCCAACCTCAAGCTGCCGCAGCGTCTCTGCTACTTCAACGCAATGACGCACTTTCTTTACGCGCTGCCGCGGCTTGTTTTTCTGACCGCGCCGCTCATTTATCTGATCCTGGGCTTTACCAACGTACCCGGCTACTGGATTGCCATTCTGGCCTATGCGCTGCCGCACCTTACGCTGTCGAGCGTAACCAATTCGCGCATTCAGGGATACCATCGGCACTCTTTCTGGAACGAGATCTACGAGACGGTGCTGTCGCCGTATATCCTGCTGCCGACGCTGATGGCGATGTTCAACCCCAAGCTGGGCAAGTTCAATGTGACGGCCAAGGGAGGCCTGGTTTCGCGGACATTTTTTGACTCGCGCATCGCTCAGCCGTTCATCGTGCTGCTGGCCTTCAATATGCTCGGTCTGCTGATGGTGTTTCCGCGATTCCTGCACATTCCCGGACTGGAATGGCTGTGGGATGGCACCCATCCTGGCACGATTATTACCAATGCGCTGTGGACCACTTTCAACATCGTGATTCTGAGCACCTGCGTGGCGGTCGCCCGCGAAGCTCGACAGCTTCGCCAGCATGTTCGCATCGAGTTTACCGCTCCGGTTCGTATCGTTACGCCCGACGGGCGAATCATTCCAGGACAGACGATCGATGTCTCCAGCGGAGGCCTTGCCGTTGAGTTGCTGGAACATCTCGATGCCGAAGAGGGTGAGTCTCTGCGCGTGATTTTTCCGCTTCGCACCGGTGATGCGGATTTGCCCGCCACGCTGGTGAGCCTCACCGAAGGAACGCTGCGCGCTCAATTCGACCCGCTCACCGTACTGGAAGAGGAAATGCTCACTACCGTTCTTTACTCTCGCGCCGATACCTGGCTGGGCTGGGGCGAGTCGCGCGAAATCGATCAGCCGCTGCGCAGCCTGGGCCGCATCATGCGGATTTCCCTCACCGGTCTGGGAATTGCCTTCTCGGCCATCATTCCGCGGCGCAAAGCCAAAAAGAAAGCGGCCCACCTTGAGCCCGAGAGCATTGCACCGCTCCTGATCCTCGCTCTGCTTTTCGGATTCGGAGCCACGGCGCGCGCTCAGAATCTCTCTCAGCAGGCTGGCAGCCGCAGCACCGGCGTCGCGAATGTGGCAACCGCCACGACGGCCGTGCCCATTCCCGGTCAGAACATAGCTTCGGGGCCGGCCATGCCGGAAGGTCAGTTCCGGACCGTTCTCACGCTGGCCAATTTGGGAGTCCCGAAAACCATCGACTTGAAGGGCATCGACGCCTTTCATACTGTCTACTTCTCCGTTCCTCAGAACGAGGTGGTGAAGCAGGCGACGATGCACATCATCTATCACTTCTCGCCCAGCCTGATACCCGCCCTGAGCCACATCAAGCTGATGATCAATGGCACGCTCTTCGCCACCCTTCCGGTGCCAGAGAAGGCCTCCGAGGACGAGATGCAGCAGGCCGATCTCAACCTTCCTGCTGATCTGCTTGTGCGCAACAACACGCTCACGATGGAGTTCATCGGCCACTACACCATGACATGCGAGGACCCGGCCAACACGGTGCTCTGGGCTCAGGTGGATACCAATAGCTCCATTGTGCTGACCGGCGATCTGCTGCCTCTGACCGACGACCTGAAAAACCTGCCGCTCCCGTTCTTTGACCAGGCACTCGCCAGCCCGCCCGTTATTCCAGTCGTCTTCGCCACCCCCCCATCACTGAAAGATCTGAAGGCTGCCGGCATCGTAACCAGCTATTTCGGAGCGCTGGGCGACTATCGCATCATGCGGTTCCCCGTCTCCATCGGAACCATCCCGCCTGGCAACGTCGTCCTCATTGCGGATACAGCCAGCGATTTGCCCGATGGTCTGAGCCTTAGCCCGCCGAATGAGACGGCGGTGGCCGGAGCCAGTTCCGCGCCTTCATCCGATTTTTCCGCGGCCAACACAAAACTCGCCGGAGGGATTCCCTCCGCGGCCTCCACGAGTTCTCCGGCGACAACAAGCGACGGCGGGGACGCCGGCGTAAATAATCCGCAGGGCCCGGTGCTTGCCATTCGCACCAATCCCAACGATCCTTACGGGAAAGTTCTGATCGTGACCGGGGGGAGTGCCGATCAGACGATTGAGGCCGCTCAGGCTTTGGCCATGGACTGGAGCGGCATCCAGGGGCCAACTTCGCAAATGACCTCGCTCAAGCTGCCAAATCCGCGCAAGCCCGACGATGCTCCGCGCTGGGCCCAGACCGGCAGCAAGGTGGAGTTGTGGGATTACAGCTCGGCCCAATCCCTGCAGGGTGACGGATCTGTTCCCCTGGCTACCTACTATCGTCTGCCTCCGGATCTGTATTTCGGCAATACGAAGAATGTTCTGCTGCACCTCGATTACCGGTACGACTCGATTCCCATTGGCCCAATCTCCAGCATGCAGGTCGAGTCGAACGATGCTTACCTGGGTTCCGTTCCTCTTGTCCCTGGCAAGGCCGCATCGAAGGAGACCAAGGTGAACCTGGCGATTCCGGTCGTCAACCTTCGCCCTTTCTCGAACTCATTACGTTTCAACTTTACCTTCCAGCTCAAGAAAGCGGGCGGCTGCAAAAACACGACGCCGGCGAACATGATGGGCGCCATTCTGCGCAGTTCCTACATCGATCTGCGCGGATTTCCGCACTGGGCGGCTCTGCCTAATCTGGAACTCTTTGCCAACGCCGGATTCCCCTTTACCCGATATGCCGACCTCAGCCACACCACGTTCGTGCTTCCCAGCCAGCCGACGACGAAAGAGATTGAGCTTTATCTCACGCTGATCGCCCACCTGAGCGCGCAGACGGGAATGGCTGGTCTGAGAGTCACAGTGGCGTATCCGAATGCCATGCATTCAGGCGCGACGACCAATTTCCTGGTTATCTCCACCGGCCAGGATAACGCCGGGCTGGCGAAGATCGACAAGGATATGCCGGTTTCCGTCGGGTCAACGGGGCTAACGGTTCGCGACACTTCAGGATTCTTCACGCGGTTTCATCACGCCTGGTGGATGCTCAGCACCCACGATGAATCGCCCTCCGGGGAACTGGGCACCATCGGGATTCCGGATGCGCTGATCGAGCAGATCGAGTCGCCTTTCAAGAGCGGGCGCAGCATTGTGATTTTCGATGTGAAAGACAGTGCCGACTACGATCCGCTGATGGCGCGGTTCCTGGATAACGCTCAGTCCAGCGCTATTAGTGGGACCGTTACGATCATGCATGGGCAGGTCTTCCAGAGTTATCGAATTGGCAATAATGTGTTCCATGTCGGAATACTGCCGTGGTGGACCGCACTGGGGATCTGGTTTACCCAGGTTCCATGGATGGTGGATCTAGCCGTTCTCGCCATCAGTTTTGTATTTGCAATCTGGATTCGGAGCTGGCTCCGCGGCAAGGCTCGCCGTCGGCTGCAGCTTTTGGAGGACTGACCGTTTGCGCCTGGGCCGGATCATAGTCTCATGTTTGCTTCTCGCGTTCCTTGCCGGTGGTGCGTGGGGCCAGTCTGCGTCCTGGGCGCTGTGGTCTGCTTACAGCACCCGCTTCATCGACAATCAGGGCCGCGTGATCGATTACCAGAGAGGCGACATGACCACCTCCGAGGGGGAATCCTACGCGCTGTTTTTCTCGCTGGTCGCCAATGATCGCGCCCGCTTTGATCAGATTCTCAACTGGACTCGGAATAACCTGGCGGACGGTGACCTCACCACGCATTTACCCGGCTGGGAATGGGGTAAAGCTGCAGATGGGAAGTGGGGACTGCTCGATTCGCATACCGCCGCGGATGCCGATCTCTGGATTTGCTATGACCTGGCCGAGGCCGGTCGTCTCTGGCACGAGCCACGCTACACCGCGTTAGCGAGCATCATGGCTGAGCGCATCGCGCATGTGGAAGTCGTCAACCTGCCCGGCTTTGGCCCCATGGTTCTGCCTGGCGATGCGGGATTTCATCCGTTGCCCGATGTGTGGCTGCTGAATCCCAGCTATGTTCCGCTGCCGGTTATTCAGCGCCTGGCTGTTCTTAACCCCTCCGGACCATGGTCGGCGATCACGCAGCGCCTTCCAGCGTTCCTGCGCCACAGTTCTCCCCGCGGCTTTGCCATGGACTGGGTTAGCTATAGCCCCACAGGCGGATTCCTGCCGGCTGGCCAACCCGGCCCCAAGGGGAAGCCCATCACCAAGCCCAAAGGAAGCTATGACGCGATTCGCGTTTACCTATGGGCAGGGCTGTCGAATCCCGAGGCTCCTGAAAGCCGGGCCGATCTGGCCGCGGTCAGCGGCATGGCCGCCTGGCTCGACAAACATCTCTTTCCGCCGGAGACCGTTTCCGCCAGTGGCATTCCCGGGAAGACTGATGGCCCGGTCGGATATTCCGCGGCGGTTATCCCGTATTTGATTGGAATGGGAAAGAAGTCCGGAACCCAGCAGGACCGGCTGGAAGCCCAGCTTGACCCTGCCACAAGGCTGTACGGTCGCCCTCCGGCCTACTATGATCAAAATCTCGCAATGTTTGCAAAGGGTTGGCAGTCTCATCGCTTCCGATTCAGCGGCGATGGGAAGTTGGTTGTTCCATGGAAGCACTGAAGAGGTTTCGGCAAATTCGCGGATTGATCGCGGGCGCCAGCCTGATGGCGTTCGTGTGCGCCCCAGCTGCGTTTGCAGCGGCGCAGTCGCCTGCCGAACAGCTCCTGTTACAAAAGGCCCAGGTCCTCGAACAATCCGGACACATTGATCTGGCCGCCCAGTCGTGGAAGCAGATTCTCCTCTCCGATCCCAACAACCAGCAGGCGCTGGCCGGGCTGGCGCGCTGGGCCAGAATCAGCGGGGACGAGGCTGAAGCCAAAAAATATATTGACAGACTCAAGAGAGTTAACCCCAACAACCCAGCGATTAACACCATTCAAAATCTGGTGAGCCGGAAGGCGCAAAACCAGATGCTGACCCGCGCCGCCGATCTGGCCAGGTCCGGGCAGAACGCCGAAGCTCTGGCCATTTACCACAAGGCCTTCGGGGACAATCCGCCTGATAACTGGGCCAAGGCGTATTACGACACCGAGGCTTCCATGGCATCCACGCGACCGGACGCCATCAACGGCCTCCGCGGTCTGGTGAAGCGGTATCCGGATAATTCGGAATACGCGATTGACCTCGGCCGTGTTCTTACTTACGACGCCGCTACACGCGCCGAGGGCGAACGGATCCTTCAGAAATATCGCACCGACGGAGCCGCCCAGGCCTATCTGCGCCAGGCGCTGCAATGGGACGTTCAGAATCCTGGATCCGCGACGATGATCCGCGAATACCTGAAGAGCCATCCCGATAGCCAGCTGGCCAGCGAACTCGCTCAGACCGAGGCGCGTCAGGCCAGGGAATCGAACGGTTTCGCCCGGACTCCCGCCGAGCGCGCCGC
>DAHVZZ010000269.1:0-2379 GCA_027323785.1 Acidobacterium sp.
GACACCAGCCACTACTTCCACTTCGACAGCTGGCGCATGAATGTTCAGCCGGGCGTGTGGGTTCCGGCTTCGATCTATGTGCAGGACACGCTTCGGAACGGTGCCGATCACGCGCAAAGCTTCCGTGGTCAGACCACGTACTGGGGCTACTCGCTCAAGCTGCCCACCACGGAGTCGGACGCCGAATCGATGCAGATTGAAGGCGCCGAGGACGAGAGCAGCAACACCACCGATGTGAGCCCGCTGCAGGCGGAGCGCGACTGGATATCGCAGGCCGAGCAGAATGTCCTGGACCGGCTGACGCAGGCCGGACTGCTGGCGCCGCCCAGCAAGTTCGACAAGATCCTGCAGACGGTCACCAACAACATCATCATCAGCGATAATCTGCAGACGCCCGGCACCATCCACTGCCGCGTTTTGCTGACTGAACCGCTGGAGTCACTGGCCGTTGGCAATACCATCCTGCTGAGCAAGGGCCTGATCGATGTTCTGCCGAATGAGCAGTCGCTGGCGGCAGTCATCTCCTTCCAACTCGCCCAGATCCTGATGGGGCACCACATCGATACCCGCTACGCCTTCAATGACCGTCTTCTCTTCCCGGATGCCTCCACTTTCCAGCGAATTTCAATGAATCACTCCATGCACGATGACCAGACGGCGGCGAAACGAGCCATGGAACTCTTCGATCATTCGGTTTATGGCAGCAAAAAGGCCAGTGTCGGGCTCTTTCTGGAGCAACTGGTGGCCCGGGAGAAGGCTTTGCCGGCCCTGTTTACGCCACGGCTGGGAGATTCTCTGATGGCGCCCAATGGACAGCCCTGGCTCGCGGGTCTGATGCAGGGAGCTCCCAAGCTGAATATGGATGACCTGAACCAGGTTGCCGCTCTGCCTCTCAACTCCCAGCTGAAGATCGACCCCTGGGATGACAAGGTGTACCAGCTGCACTTCGCACCGCCGGTTCTGCTGAGCGCTCGCGACAAGATGCCGCTGGAGATCACTCCTGTCTATTTCAAACTCGAGCGCTACCAGGCGCCTATGGCTCCGGTTTCGACCGAGCCAGCCGCGGCACCAGCCGGCCAGGGTTCGCCTGCGCCAACTGGCGGCGCGCAGTCATCTGCCAACGGTCCGGGCCAGGCTTCACCGCAGTAGTTCATTTTGGGTGTTGATTGCCGCAGCACGGGTTCTGCATTACGCCGGGCTGCGGCAATCGGCGCGAACCCAGCAGCTTTTTTGGATCGATCGCTGGAGGTCGCTGAAGCTCGCAGCATCAAATCGGAGAGTTAGAAGTGTTTAAGACCATTGGTATTTTCGTCCTGTTTCTCGTGCCCTCCCTGGCAATGGCCCAGAATCCGCGCTCGGCAGTCGGCGGCGGAGGATCGGTCTGGGCCGGAGGTGAATATTCCAACTTCAACCCGGATTACGCTTGTGTCGCCAGTAATGCTCCCTTTCGCTGTAAATCGGATCTCCAGGGACCGACCGCGCTCTTCGATGTTAACCTCCGCTCAAAATGGGGAGCGGAAGGGGAGGCCCGGTGGCTGCACTGGGGTGGCCTCGGGAACATGGTCGAAGCGAACTACCTGCTCGGTGGCAGGTATCGGATCTATCGCTGGTCCCGCATGAATATTTGGGCAAAATTTTTGCTGGGCGGCGGCTGGATCACGACTCCGTATTATCCCCAGGCGGGGAGCCTGAAAGGCAGCTATTTTGCGTATGTGCCGGGACTTTCCGTCGACTACCCCGTTACCCATCGGGTTAGTCTGCGTGCCGACTACGAGTATGAGATCTGGCCATCGTTCGTCGGCCCTCCCACGGGCGCTACCCTGCATAATCATGGGTTAACCCCGAATGGGGTCAGCGTCGGATTTGTCTATCGCATCTTTGGGCAATAGGCGGATCCGGACAACAACATTCCCCGAGGCGGGTTTAGAGGCATGAGAATATGCTTCTGAACCCGCCTCTCTCCTTTTTGCGGGTGAATGTGTAGCGCCACTCTTTCGCTCGGCGGAGTGATCTGCTGCCATTGGCTCTGCATGCGGAGTGGCAAGGCTCTGCCAGCCATTCGATCATGCTTGCGAGACCCCGGAATGTTCCACGTGGAACGCGCCTCCCCCGGGCGCAACCTCCAGGCTGCTACAGGCACCCCACAAAAAGCCAGGGAAAGGAGACATGGCAGAGCGTCAACGCAATCCAAAAAGGCGCTTGTTCCACGTGGAACAGGGGAGCCCAAATCGCCTCGCCCATTGGTCCGTCACCTGACCACGTCCCCGAACATCCTTCATTCGCCCGCTTTTCCACCGCCCCGCCCAGAAACCACCGCACGGCTCCGTTTCCTCGCCGCAACCGCAGGTCATTCATCTCACGAAGCTTACGGCAGGCCAC
>DAHVZZ010000283.1:0-2369 GCA_027323785.1 Acidobacterium sp.
ATTCTTGAAATCGACCGATACATGCTCGTGGTCCGGAATGAATCCATACAAGAAGTACGCGCACGAGCGAAGCATCCCCTGAATCTCGGGCACGCAATCCGTCAATGCCTTGAGGGGCGATGGAACTAATATCAGGTTGGCAGTGCAGCTATAGAATTTCGCGTCGTAGGTGATACCGCCGCGCTTCGAGAACTTAGGGTCGTCAAAACCCCATATATGGCAGGTCGTGAAATTCTTGGGCTTGGATAACCCCAGGGCCGCGCGAAGAGCTTTGCCAGCAAGCACATTCGCTTCGAATTTGTCCTTACCGCTATTCGTAGATCGCCGGGTCCAGGTTGCGTCGTAAAGAGGTGATCTCCTGCAATGCTCTGGATGCCAAACGGGCAGTAGCTTGAAAATTTCAGGGTGAACCCACCGCGCAGTTCGAGCTAAGATCTCGACCAACTGAGGAAGATCGTGCTTCAGTTCAGCCACGCCATCGATCTCTCGCATCCAGCCCTATTCCCACTCAATTGTGCCCGGCGGCTTCGATGTAATGTCGTACACCACCCGGTTGATTCCCCGCACCTCGTTCACAATCCGGCTGGAAATGGTCTTCAGCACCTCGTACGGCAGCGGCACCCAGTCCGCCGTCATCCCGTCCTCGGAATGCACCGCGCGAATCGCGCAGGTATAGGCATACGTCCGCTGATCGCCCATCACGCCCACGCTCTTCACCGGCAGCAGCACCGCAAACGACTGCCAGATGCTCTCGTAGAGCCCCGCCCGCTTGATCTCCGTCACCACAATATCGTCGGCTTCCTGCAACAGCGCCACGCGCTCCGCCGTCACCTCGCCCAGAATGCGCACCGCAAGCCCCGGCCCCGGAAACGGCTGCCGCTGCAGAATCTCTTCCGGCATCCCCAGGTCGCGCCCGATCCGCCGCACCTCGTCCTTAAACAGATCCCGCAGGGGCTCAATCAGCTTCAGGTTCATGTTCTCCGGCAGCCCGCCCACGTTGTGATGGCTCTTGATCGTCTGTGACGGCCCTTTCACCGACGACGACTCGATCACGTCCGGGTACAGTGTTCCCTGCACCAGCCACTCCACCCCGCCGCTTTCCTGCGCGATGCGCGTTGCCTCGTCGTCGAAGACCGCGATGAATTCCTTACCGATAATCTTCCGCTTGGCCTCGGGATCGGTGACTCCCGCCAGCAGCCCCAGAAAGCGGTCTCCGGCGTCCGCCGCCACCAGCTTCAGCCCCAGCTTGTCGCGCAGATTCTGCTGCACCTTCTCGAATTCGTTTTTCCGCAGCACGCCGTTGTTCACAAAAACGCACGTCAGCCGGTCGCCAATGGCGCGATGCACCAGCACCGCCGCCACCGACGAGTCCACCCCGCCGGAAAGCGCGCAGATCGCGTGCCCGTTGCCCACCTTCTCGCGGATCGCGCTCACCGTGGCCTGAATAAAATGCTCCGGCGTCCAGTCCGGCTTGGCTCCGCAGATCCCAAACAGGAAGTTCCTCAGCAGTTCCGTGCCCTGCGGCGTATGGTGCACCTCCGGATGAAATTGCACCGCCCAGATTCGCCGCTCCGGATTCGCAATCCCCGCCACCGCGCTGGCCGTCTTCGCCGTCAGGTGGAACCCCGGCGGCAGATCCAGCGCCTCGTCCCCATGCGACATCCACACGTGAATCGACGCCGGCAGTTCCGCGAACAGCGCATTATGCGCATCCACCAGCTCCACCTCGGCATGGCCGTACTCGCGCCGCTCGGCCGAGCGCACCCGTCCACCCAGATGATGGGTAATGAACTGCAGCCCGTAGCAAATCCCCAGCACCGGCAGGCCCAGGTCCAGCACTCCCGGATCGGCAGGTGGCGCGTCGGCGTCGTACACCGAGCACGGGCCGCCCGAGAGCACAATCCCGACCGGATTCTGTGCGCGGATCTGTTCGATCTTCGCGGTGCACGGCAGAACCACGGAAAAGACATTCTGCTCGCGGATGCGGCGCGCAATCAGCTGCGTATACTGCGAGCCAAAATCGAGGATGACAATGGAGGGAATGGTCACGGTTGCTTTATTTTAGCCGGACGGCAAACCTGACGCCCTTCGTCGCGGCTGCTCGCCGGCTCACTGCGCCGCCGCGCGCCACAGTTCGATAATCGCCGCCACCCGCACGGTCTGGAAGAATGCCGCGGCCGCCATGTAGGCCAGCGTTACCAATCCACACCAGACGTACAACTCCGCCCCCTGGGCTCCCAGCGCCGACGGAATGGCCGACAGCAGGGTGGCCAGCCCCATCAGCACCAGGCGCACAATGCCCACGGTCAGGTTGACGCCTACCAGCCGTCCCGTCAGCCACCGTCCCAGGCGCACCGCGCGCACCAGGC
>DAHVZZ010000294.1:0-1899 GCA_027323785.1 Acidobacterium sp.
CTGCTCTACGGCACGGTCCTCATCTACGGCATCAACACCGCTCGCTCCGTTGTCGAGGAAAAGACCTCCCGCATCTTCGAGGTGCTGCTCTCCACCGCCTCCGCCGACGAGCTCATGCTTGGCAAACTCCTCGGCGTCGGCGCCACAGGCCTCACCCAGGTCGGCATTTGGGCGATTCTGCTCGTCATTTACGCCGGCTCGGGACTGGCCGCGCAAATCGGTATCCACGGCCTCGCCTCCCTCGGCATCACTCCCGCGGAGATCGCCTTCTTCCTCCTCTTCTTCGTCCTCGGCTTCTTCTTCTACAGCGGAGTGGCCGCAGCCCTCGGCTCCAGCGTCAGCGCCGAGCAGGAGGTTCAGCAGTTCAGCTTCATCCTCATCTCGCCGCTCGTCGTCAGCGTCTTCCTCATGATGTACGTCATGTCCAACCCCGCTTCCACTGCGTCCATCATCCTCTCGCTCATTCCGCCCTTCACCCCCATCATCATGTACATGCGCATCTGCGCGCAGACGCCGCCCTGGTGGCAGCTTGCGCTCTCCGTCGGCATCCTCTTTGCATCGGTTCTGGCCATGGCATGGCTCGCCGCCCGCATCTACCGCGTCGGCGTACTGATGTACGGCAAACGCGCCACTTTGCCGGAAATCATCCGCTGGCTCCGCTACAGCTAGCCGCTCCCCCGGCCGGCAAGTGACCGACGTAACCCTGCCGGCCGGTTTCGCCGAATCCCCGCGCTCCCCGAAACATCTTTTCGGGCATGAAGCGTCAGCGGCATTTTCGCTGGAGCGCCTTTTTGCTCGCCGGTCTCGCCTTTCTGCCCGGTCTTCCGGCGATCGCAGCGGCCACAGTCCGGCCTCGAGCCCTGACGGAATTCAATGCCTATGTCGCGCAGGTTGAATCCCGCCTCGCACGCCAGCACCGCTCGTCCGCCGACTTCCTCGTTCCCGTCGATCCCGCGCTCCTGCACAGTGGCAGCCCCGTTATTCAGGAACTAACACCCTCCGCCGGCCTCTCTCTGCCCGGAGCACTGCTCCATGACTGGCGCGGAACCGCCTTCATCCCCGGCGCCACCGCCGCCGGCTTCGTCCGCGTGATGACCGGCTTCAGCGACTGGCCCCAGGAGTTCTCGCCTCAGGTCCTTTCCGTTCACGTGCTCCGCGGGGAGGGCAACGAATACCGAGTCCTCATGCGCGTCCGCCAGCACCACATCCTCACCATCACCCTCGACGAGACTTCAGCTATCACCATCACCGCCCTGTCTTCGCACCGCGGTTACAGCATCGCCCATAGCTCCGATATCGTCGAAATCGGCGCCGACGGCCGCCCTCTCTCGCCGGATAAGGAACATGGGTTTCTCTGGCGCCTCGACACCTGGTGGACGTGGCAGGAGCGCGACGGCGGCCTCGAAGTCCAGATCGAGTCGGTTTCCCTCTCCCGCTCCATCCCCATCGGCCTCGGCTGGCTCGTCAAGCCCTATGTCCGCTCCATCCCCCGCGATTCGCTCGCCTTTACGCTTCACTCCGTCTGCCGGGCGCTGCTACAACAGCACGCCGCTCCCACGCACTTCAGCAGCCGTTTACCTGCCGCCGCGTCGGCCCTTCGTTCGCACGCCTCCGCTGCAGTCTCCGCTCCATCTCCACCACCCGGCTGGTTGTTGAATCCGCTCCCCCATCCCCGGACCCGTCTCGCTGCTCGACTGCCCGCGGCCCCAGATTCAGCGGCAAAAACACGCTGAACACCGTCCCGTGCCGCCGGCGGGCAACCGACGACCGCAGATGGATCTCCCCGCCGTAACGCTGCACGATCGACCGCGTCACCCATAGCCCCAGCCCCGTGCCCTTTTGCCCCTTGGTGGTGAAGAACGCCTCGCCCAGCCGCCGCTGCACCTCCGCGGGAATCCC
>DAHVZZ010000577.1:0-1970 GCA_027323785.1 Acidobacterium sp.
ATCTGCCCATTTACCGGAAGGAGAGATTCACATCATGACCACTGCCACCGGCATTCTTGCTCAGTATGGACCCAGCATTAAAGGCTCGCTGCCCGGCCCAAAGGCGCGCGCAATCGTGGAAGCCGATGACCGCGTCATTTCCCCCAGCTACACCCGTTCTTACCCCATGGTCGCAAAGCGCGGCCGCGGCGTCCGCGTCGAAGACGTTGACGGAAACGAGTTCCTCGACTTCGCCTCCGGCATCGCCGTCGTCTCCACCGGACACTGCCACCCTGAAGTCGTCGCCGCCATCCAGCAGCAGGCCGGCGAGCTCATCCACATGTCCGGCACAGACTTCTACTACGAGGCCCTCGTCACTCTCTCCGAGCGCCTTTCCGGAATCGCCCCCATGCCCGGACCCCATCGCTTCTACTACGGCAACTCCGGCGCCGAAGCCATCGAATGCGCGATGAAGATCGCCCGCTACCACACCGGCCGCCAGCACATCGTCGCCTTCCTCGGCGCCTTCCACGGACGCACCATGGGCGCGCTCTCCCTCACCGCCTCCAAACCGCAGCAGAAACGCCGCTTTGCGCCGCTCGTTCCCGGTGTTACCCACGTCCCTTTCCCCTATGCCTACCGCTTCTGCGCCGGCGATGAAAAAGCTCAGGAGGAGTACGCCCTCAGCTGCGCCCGCTACATCGAGGATCGCCTCTTCAAAACCATCCTTCCCCCCGAAGAAGTTGCGGCCATCTTCATCGAACCCATCCAGGGCGGAGGCGGTTACGTCGTCGCGCCCACCGTATTCATGCAGGAGCTCCGCCGCATCTGCGACCGCCACGGAATTTTGCTCGTCGCCGATGAAGTCCAGTCCGGCGCCGGCCGCACCGGCAAGTGGTGGGCCATCGAGCACACCGGCGTCCAGCCCGATATTGTCTGCATGGCCAAGGGAATCGCCTCCGGCATGCCCCTCGGCGTCTGCATGACCCGCGCCGAAATCATGGACTGGAAGCCCGGCTCCCACGCCTCCACCTTCGGCGGCAACCCCGTCGCCATCGCCGCCGCCCACGCCACTCTGAACATCATCGAGCGCGAAGCCATGGCCAACGCCGCCTCCCGCGGCGAAGCCATGCTCAGGCGCCTGAGCGGCTGGCCCGCAAAGCACCGCATCGTCGGCAATGTCCGCGGACGCGGCCTGATGATCGGTGTCGAGATTGTGAAGGACCAGAACACCCGCGAAACCGCTCCAGCCCTGCGCGACCGCATCGTCGAACTGGCCTTCGAGCGCGGTCTGCTCATTCTCGGCTGTGGCGAAAACTCCATCCGCCTGGCTCCGCCCCTTGTCCTCAACGAACACGAAGCGGAAATCGCCCTCGACATCTTCGAGGAGAGCATCGCGCTCGCCGAAAAGGAATCGCGATAACCGCTCCCGGGAGCGGCCGCATCTGCGGCTGCTCCCGCGGAGTTCCATCTCAGCGCGGGCTCTTCCGTTCCTCCTGGCGCTTGTAAAAACGGCGGAAAAACAACCCCAGAATCAGAAAAATGACCGCGATGACGGCATCGGCCAGGCCTCGCGCCAGTTCGCCGTGGCGCATGCCCAGTGCGGCATCGAAGAACCACACCGCAGCGCCCAGAAACCAGATCCAGTTGAAATTGCGGCCCACTTCCTCTTGGGATGCACGCCAGTCTGCGCACGATCCCCCTCCGGCCTTCCATAGTAGACCCGCCGCTTCAGGACGCGCTCACCACGCGGAGCCGCGCCCCTCCATCGCACCCTTGGCTGTCGCCCAATGAAACTTCAGCGTTTCCGCGCGCGCACGTCAGGATCGTGCATCCGGCTCGCCTCAAAACTCACGATCTTCCACGACCCCAGGCGCCGCCTGTACACCCGCGTATACCGGTACTGCCCCCCGATATCGCTTGCGCCGTTCGTCCCCGCCAGGTTCGCCTTCGAGGTCACCACCGCCGTATTCCCGTAAATCCGGATTCGG
>DAHVZZ010000304.1:0-7317 GCA_027323785.1 Acidobacterium sp.
CGAGGCCTCTACTTCGAAAAGCCCCAACTGCCGTCGCGAAATGGATACGAGGCGGCGGGAATCGTCGATGCAATCGGCGCAGGCGTGGATGAGAGCTGGCTGGGCAAGACAGTGGCCACGCTGCCAGGATATTCGCAGGTCCGATACGGGATCCTCGGCGAGGAAGCGGTGGTTCCGGCAAGCGCGCTGGCCCAGTATCCGGGCAAGCTGACGCCCGTGGAAGGCGCGGCGATCTGGATGCAGTATCTGACGGCATGGGGAGCGCTGGTGCATTACGGCCGGGTGACGGCCGAAGATGCAGTGGTGATTCCGGCGGCGTCGAGCAGCGTCGGGCTGGCGGCGATCCAGATTACAAAGGACGCGGGAGCAACGGCCATCGCGACCACGCGGACGAGCAAAAAGCGGAATGAACTACTGGAACTCGGTGCGGACTATGTGATCGCCACGGAGGAGGAGGACTTGCCGGCGCGGGTGGCGGAAATCACTGGCGGCAAGGGCGCGCGGATTATCTTCGATCCGGTGGCGGGACCGTATGTGGAGACACTGGCGCAGGCTGCGGCGCACGGCGGAATCCTGTTCATCTATGGCGCGCTTTCCATGCAGCCCACACCGTTTCCGACCCTGACAGCCATAAGGCGGGCGATGACGATGCGCGGCTATTCGCTGATGGAGTACCGCAACCAGCCGGAGGTAATGAAGGCGGCGCAGAAATATGTCTACGATCGTCTGGAGAACGGGAGCTTTACGCCGAAGATCGCGAAGACATTCCCTCTGCACCAGGCCGCGGAGGCCTACCGGTACCTGGAATCGAATGCGCAGGTGGGAAAGGTGGTTATCACCGTCGGGTGATCGGAAGCCTTAGTGCTGGTGGCGCGAGCGCAAGGTGGCGGCTATCTCTCTGACGCGGCGGGTAGCGGTGGGGAGATCGACGTGCTGGGTGGTTTCCACGAGATGAATGGCGTCGTCGGTGCGGCCCTGCAACAGCAGGGAGCGGACCGAACCAGAGGATTCGGTAAGGCGCTGCTGGCGAGCGGGCGCGGCCAGCGAGGGGATGGTGAATCCGCGCTCGTGCAGAAACTCCTGGATGGTCTGGCGGGTGGCGTCGCAGCGGTCGCGTCCGCTGATGAAACTCTCAGAGAGCGGAAGCGGCTGACCAGCGGTGAGCAAGGTGAGGCGATAGAGGGTGCTGCCACCGCTGCCAGCGGAGGTTTCCGTGGAGATGCCGGTGATCTGCGAGAACGGGATGACGCCGAAGGTGGTGCGGAAGAAGCGGACGCGCTTCCAGCGGACCTGAAGCTGAACGGCATCGAAGACGACGGTGGTTTTGCGCAGCCAGACCAGCGAGCCGACCAGGAAGATGATTCCAACGATGGAGTTGGGGCCATTCTCGGCGAAGACGGCGGCCAGAAAGAACGGCAGCGCACCGGCGGCGAGCAGAACAGACAGCCAGATCCCCCCGTTCTGGAGAACAAGCTCGGAATCGGATTGGCGGACGATCTTCATCAGCGGCCGAAGACGTTAGCGGGGAACAGATTGCCACTGGCCAGTGCGGCCAGCTTCAAAAATGGCGTCGATGACAGCCATATTGGCAATGCCTTCTTCCAGAGTAACCGGGACGGGCGATCCGTCAAGGATGGCCCGGGAGAAAGCGTCGCCCTGCAGGGTGTACTGGTCGACGATGGAGAAGGCTTCGGTCTGCATGCCGGAACCGAAAAGATCGCTGCCATCATCGACAAAGATGCGGGTAGCGCGGTCCGGGGGTGCATTGAAGGGGATCTCGATCTCGATGCGCCCCCGGTCGCCGAGGAACTGAACTCGCTGATAAGGAACGAGTTGGGTGCTGCAGCTGAAGTTGGCGTGTCCGCTGGGAAAGTCGAGGAGCGCCGACGTGAGACGGTCGGTGCCGAGTTGCGGGTCGCGGTCGATCAGGGCGGAGACGCGGGTGGGCTCCTGGCGGAAGGCGAATCGAGCGGAATGGATGCAGTAGCAGCCGATGTCGTAGAGCGCTCCGCCGCCGGTTTCAGGACGGTTGCGGATGTTGGAGGGGTCGGTGTTGAAGTAGCTGAAGATGGCGCTGACGGCGCGGAGTGCGCCAATGCGGCCCTGATCGATCAGCTCACGGACGCGGAGCCACTGCGGATGGGTGCGGATCATGAAGGCTTCGCCGATCACGACGCCGGTGGTTTCACGGACATCGATGAGCGAGCGAGCTTCGGCGAGGTCCATGCTGAGCGGCTTTTCGCAGAGGACGTGCTTGCCGGCTTCGGCCGCTTTGATGGTCCAGGGAACGTGGAGTTGGTTGGGCAACGGGTTGTAGATAGCGTCGATATTCGGGTCGGCGAGCAGTTCCTCGTAGGAGCCATAGGCCGTGGGGATGCCGAGAGCAGCGGCGGTTTCGCGGGCTTTGGCCAGGTCGCGAGAGGCGATGGCGGCGACGGTAGTGAAGCGTCCGCGCTGCATGGCGGGAATGACTTTTTTGGTGCCGATGGCGGCGGTGGACAGAACTCCCCAGCGAAGCTTTTGAGTCATGAGACGAATGATAACGCCCCGCGAGGGCGCAGAATGACGCCACAGCAGCACGACTGAAAGAATCGCCGCATGCGGTTATTGCGAGGATGGAGGAGAGATGCGAAAAATGTCGTAAGCTCCGGGATGGTCGAGCAGAGTGGTTTTCCATCCAAGGACGCGAAGGTCGTGCGGCAGAGAAATCACCGGTGGCCAGTGGGTATTCAGGATCAGGTAGCGGGAGCCCGATTGCAGAGCGATCCGAGCCAATGCCTGGCCCCTCGCAGGATGGTCGCGCCAGATATAGCGGCGGTTGATGGGTATGGTCCACGGGGTCTTCAGGCCAACAATGTCCACCGTTTGAAAGCTGGTGGAGTAAGCGAGGTAACCGGCATCATGGATAAGAATCGGCGTGCCTGATGGCAGATTGCGCTGGCACCAGACCGCGGCGGCGCGGGGACCGGTATTGAAGAATCTCATTTCGCCGCGGTAATAGAGGAAGCACACTGGCAGCATGAGAACCGCATAGGCACAGCAGATGTAGAGCAGCCGTTCAGCGGAGCTGCGTTCGGTCGGCGGCGCGTTCCGCAGGGTGATACCAAGCCCCCAGATGAGCGTCGGAATAAGGACGACAGGGTATCGAAACTCGTTGACTCCGAATTCTCCTGGGAATTGAACAAACAGCGCCGCAATGAAAAGAAGCCAAACTCCCAAAAGGATTCTGCCCATTCCAGTCCTGGCCATACGCGGCAGAACCAGAAGCAGTGGCCCGAGTGCAACGGTGAGAAGGGCCGTCTGAACGCCTTCTTCAGAAATCCTGCGAGCAAGCGGCCAATGGTCCTGGGCAAAGAAATATCGTTTGGCAACACCGGTGAGAGGTATGGGCGAGCCGGTCTGATGGTAATACCAAAACGCGCAGAGCAGAATCGGTAGCGCTGTGGCCCCCGCCAATTTCAGGGTTGAAAGAGATGGATGAATGGACAGCCCGCGAGAACGATGAAGTTCCCAGGCGAGATATGCAGTGAGAAGGAGTGCGAACAGGACGAGATCGGGCCGAAAAGCTGTAGCCACCCCGGCAAGAAAGGCGGCAGTCGTCCACCCTCGCCGCTCGCCCGTGGCAAAACTGAGCGTCCAGACGACCGCGGCAAGAGCACAGGAGGTTTCGAGTCCGCTCAGCCAGTGAATAGGAATAGGCGCTGTGACCAGTCCCGCAAAGACCAACAGCCACTGCTGCCGCGGACGAAGATTCAGCACGCGGGTGAGGCGGAGCAGTCCCAGAGCGTAGAGGAGAAGCCCTGTCCAGCAGGCCACATTGAGGGCCTGCAAAGGCGCCAGAGCAAACAGGAGCAGATAGACGAACGCCAGGAACGGCGCGCTGGTGATGCCAAAGAGCGCGGGTGTTCCGGGGTAATTCGGATCGGCTCCGCTATGCAGAACCTGGGCGGAGTGCAGGACGATATACGAATCGTCGTAGGGAAAAACAGGCACCGGCCGAAGGATGTGCTCGGCACTGAAGGCCACCAGAACCACGGCGATCACGACGGCGTAGGATACCCAGGGGCGCACGGGCCGCTCCGAAGGCGGAGAGCGCTCTTCGTAAGGCTGAAGCTGTTCCTGCGGCGGAGCTTGAGCTGCACTGAACATTCGGATACTCAACACCTTGAGTGGAATGGTAGCGGAAGCGCGAAAGGCCGTGAATGGCCCGTTTGTGGCGCGGCGATTCGCGGCGCTCCATTGTTGAATCGCTCTTTCTCGGTTAAACTGAAGATTCTGCGCCGCGGTGCTGTCGCGGCAGTGCGGAAGGACGCGGGATTTGGCCAGCGGGGCCGGTATCGCGGAAATATTCGGAGCGCGGCTCCCTCGGAGAAGAAGATGGCACAGGTTTGCGATGTTTGCGGCAAAGGGCCGCAGTTTGGAAACAATGTATCGCACGCGCACAACGTGACGCGGCGGCGCTGGAACGTGAATCTGCACCCTGTCCGGGCGCAGGTGAACGGCGGCAATAAGCGGATGCGCGTGTGCAGCAGCTGCCTGAAGTCGGGCAAAGTTGTCAAAGCCGGCTAACCGGCGCGTCCGGAACGGAAACAGACTTCGGCTGCCGGGGGATGCGGAACAGCATCCAGCGGCAGCCGAAGTCTTTTTGCTTGTGGGAGAGCGACCGCACCAGCCCGGAAAGCATCCTGCGGCTTACTTCTGGGCTGGCGGAGCCTTTTCAAAGCTGAGAGACAGGGAGTTGATGCAGTAGCGCAGGCCGGTGGGACGCGGCCCGTCCGGAAAGACGTGGCCAAGGTGCGAGCCGCAGCGGGCGCAGGTGACTTCGACACGGATCATGCCGAAGCTGGTGTCTTCGTGGGTTTCAACGGCGTCAGGGCGGACGGGAATCCAGAAACTGGGCCAGCCGGAGCCGGATTCAAATTTCGTGCCTGAAGTGAAGAGATCGGCTCCGCAGGCCACGCAGTGGTAGACGCCGTCTTCGTGATTGCGGTAGAGCGCGCCGGAAAAGGCCGGTTCAGTTCCCTTCTGGCGGGTCACGTAATACTGCTCGGGAGTGAGCTGGGCGCGCCATTCGGCATCGGACTTTTCGATTTTGCCGGGCCTGATTTCGGGCGTGTTGTCGGGCATCAGAACTCCTTCGAGAATTTAGATGACGCAGGGGGCCTTGCGTTCGCGCGGTGCGCTCCGCTTAGCATGCCATGTTCAGACGGTGGCGATGACATCGATTTCGACGAGAGCATCCTTGGGAAGGCGAGCGACCTGCACCGTGGAGCGCGCAGGCGGGACGACTCCTTCAGTGGCGAAATAGCGCGCGTAGACGGCGTTCATGGCGGCGAAGTCGTTCATATCCTGGAGGAAGACGGTGGTTCTGACGACGCGATCGATGCCGGAACCGGCAGCGGCGAGGACGGCCTGGAGATTTTCAAGCACACGCGTGGTCTGCTCGGCGATCCCGCCGGGGACGATCTGTCCGGAGGCCGGATCGAGAGGAATCTGGCCGGAGGTATAGAGAAGATTGCCAATACGAACGGCCTGCGAGTAAGGCCCGATGGCGGCCGGCGCGGCGGCGGTGGAGATAGCGGTCTTCGGCAAATCGTTCATGGAATGATTGTGCCTGGCGGAAGGGGGAGTGGCAAGGCGCCGGGCCAGAAGAAATTGACCGCGGTGGAAGTTTGGGGCTGCGTATGATGACCATGGCACGTTAGAATGAGTCACATTCCCATGAAAACCGCAGTTTCGAGGATGATGCGTCCGGCGGTGGGCCTGGCGTTGGCGCTGTGTGCGGCGACGGCGCTGATGGCGCAGACGGCGGCAAAGACTAACACGAACCAGCAGGCGGGTTCGAAGACGAGTCAACAGGCGAAGGCCAGGACGAAGAACTCCACGCCGACGATTGGCGTGACCGTCAACGAGGTCTACCTGACGTTCTCCGTGATGAATCGCCGCGGACAGTACATACAAAACCTGAAGCAGGACGACTTCGCGCTGCTGGACGATCACCGCGCTCCGGCGAAGGTTTTCAGCTTCGAGCAGCAGACGAATCTGCCGCTGCGGGTTGGGATCATGGTCGACACCAGTTCGTCGATCCGGCGGCGCTTCGAGTTCGAGCAGCAGGCGGCCATCTCTTTCCTGCTGAATGTGATTCGACCGCGGACGGACCGCGCGTTTGTGGAAGGCTTCGATTCCACGCCCGACTATCGCACGGGATGGACGAACAGTCTGGACGGCCTGACGCAGGGGATCGATTCGCTGCACCCCGGCGGCGGAACGGCGCTGTACGACGCGCTGTACGCCACGTGCCGCGACCGCATGCTGCCGCAGCGCGAGGAGCCGATACGCAAGGCTCTGATTTTGATGAGCGACGGCGACGACGACCAGAGTCACGCCTATCTGACGGACGCCATTCGTGAATGCCAGCGAGCCAATACCACGATCTACGCGGTCAGCACGAATGTGAGCCCGAGCCGCGACCGCGGTGACAAGGTTCTGAAGCAGCTGGCTTATGCAACCGGCGGACGAGCCTACTTCCCGGACACCCTGAAGGACATGCCGGTAAGTTTCAAGCAGATTCAGGACGATCTGCGGAGCCAGTATGCCCTGGCGTACAGACCCGCGGATTTCAAGGCGAACGGGCAGTTCCGTCCGATCTATCTGGTCTGTCTGGATCGAAAATACAAGGTAAACGTGCAAAAGGGGTATTACGCGCCCACCACGCAGTGAGGTACTGACGCCGTGTAGTCATCGTTAGTACTGAAAAAGGCGATGCGATACCTAAGGATGCGGTTTTTACTCTGAAGCTGGAAGGTGAGCAGCGCGACGCATTTGCGGCGGAAGCGCCGCCTGCCGAGTTGAGGGTGAATGTGTTCAGATCCTTCGCTTGGTGCATGGCGCGCGGCGCTGGCCGGGAAGCTCTGACTTGTGCGCCGTAATTACTTACCTTCCCGGTGATCCGTCGCCTTTCAGCATGTCTTCCAGCGCGGTTTCGTCGATCACCTTCACGCCCAATTCGCGGGCTTTGTCGAGCTTGGAACCCGCGTCTTCTCCGGCCACGACGTAATGGGTCTTCTTGCTGACGGAGCCGGAGACACGGCCTCCAGCGGCCTCGATTTTGGCTTTCGCCTGATCGCGGGGGAGACTGGGGAGGGTTCCGGTGAGGACAAAGGTAAGGCCTTCGAGCTGCGAGGTCTTCCTGCGCATCTCGGCAGTCATCGTGAGGCCGGCCCGCCGCAGGTGATCAACGAGCTCGCGGTTGCGCGGCTCATCAAAGAAATCGCGGATGGATTCCGAAACGCGCGGGCCCACATCTTTGACCCGCTC
>DAHVZZ010000307.1:0-8004 GCA_027323785.1 Acidobacterium sp.
CAAGGTGCAGAACCTCAGGCGGATTGCGCAGGAGCTGAACCTGAAGACCAAGGACTTTGTCTTCGTGGACGACCGGGCGGACGAGCGGTCGATGGTGAACGAGCTGATGCCGGAGGTGCTGACGCTGGATGCAACGGCCGAGGAGAGCTGGCGGGAACTGAACTTGCTGAGTCGAATGCTTCCGGAGCAGACGGAAATGGACCGGACGCTGGCGTACAGGCAGCGGGAGCAACGGGAGAAGTTTCTGGGCAGTGAACAGGAGGCGGCGGTTGACGAGAAAGAGCTGTTCCGAAGGCTGGAACTAAAGGTGGAGCTGCGGCCTGCCGGCGCGAAGGAGTTGGCGCGGGTGGCGGAGCTGATTAACCGGACGAACCAGTTCAACATGCGCGGCAGCCGAACGACACCGCGGCAGATCGCGGGATGGAGTGAGGATCCTGGATATGCGGTGATTGTGGCGGAAGCGGGTGACCGCTTTGGGAGCATGGGGGTGGTTTCGGCTTTGGTGCTGGAGCTGGGCGAGCAGACAGTGGAGATCGCCATATTTGTGCTGAGCTGCCGGGTTTTTGGGTACGGCGTGGAGACCGCCATCCTCAATTATGTAAAGCGGATCGCCGGGGAGCGAGTGGTGACGGGAACTCTGACGCATACGCCGCACAATGAGCCGTGCCGCAAAGTCTACGCGGAGAATGGGTTTAGGCAGGATGGAGAGCGGTGGAGCTTTGCCGGGGTGCCAGCGGAGTCGGATGCTTTATGCGATCCGGAATGGCTGCGGGTGACCGCGGCGTATCCACCGGAGGCAGCAGCGGGGCTCAAATATCGCGGGTGACCAGACCCGGGGAGTGCACGGGGGCAGAGATGGTCTGCACCGGGGGTTGGGCAGGCGGCGCTAAAGCAAGTGCCATCAATACGAAAACAGCCAGAACCAGCAGGGCAATCCAGGAGAGGAACCAGCTCCTTTGCTGGGACGTGGACGTGGGTCTTGGGTCGGCCATGGGGAAATCCATCCTACCCATCGTTAGATGCGGGAAGAGAGCCGCTCCGGGCAGGGACGAGGATAGCACGAAGCCGGAAATCTTCTGCCGACGGAAGGTTGAAAAGGGGCAAAGGTGGGGGTAGACTCGGATATAGGACTGCTTTAGTCGTATTTTGCGGTCCGAGGAATCAGAGCGCTCGGCGGTAAGGGAAATGGGCCGCCGGAGCCAGAGCATCCCAGGGAAAGCCGCAGGAGAGCCGAATGAGCACCGATATGAATCTTGTCCACGACCTGGCCAGCCGGGAATACGAGTGGGGCTTCGTCACAGAGATTGAGGAAGACCGTATTCCGAAGGGGCTGAGCGAGGACGTGATCCGCCTGATCTCGGCGAAGAAAAACGAGCCCGAGTTCATGCTGGAGTGGCGGCTGAAGGCCTACCGTCACTGGGCGGCGGAGGAGCAGAAGCAGGCGGAGCCGCACTGGGCGATGCTGAAGTTTCCGCCCATTGATTACCAGGCGATCACCTATTACTCGGCGCCGAAGCAGAAGAAGCAGCTGAAGAGCCTGGACGAGGTGGATCCGGAGATTCTGCGGACGTACGAGAAGCTGGGGATTCCGCTGGCCGAGCAGAAGCTGCTGGCGAACGTGGCGGTGGACGCGGTTTTCGACAGCGTGAGCGTGGCGACGACCTTCAAGGAGAAGCTGGGCGAGCTGGGGATCATCTTCTGCTCGTTTTCAGAAGCGGTGCAGAAGTATCCGGAGCTGGTGAAGAAGTATCTGGGTTCAGTGGTGCCGTACACGGATAACTTCTACGCATCGCTGAATGCGGCAGTGTTCAGCGACGGATCGTTCGTGTATGTGCCGAAGGGCGTGCGCTGTCCGATGGAGCTTTCGACGTACTTCCGCATTAACGCGGCGGAGACGGGGCAGTTCGAGCGGACGCTGATTGTGGCGGACGAGGGCAGCTATGTGAGCTACCTGGAAGGCTGCACGGCGCCGATGCGGGATGAGAATCAGCTGCACGCGGCGGTGGTGGAACTGATAGCGCTGGACAACGCGCAGATTCGCTACTCGACGGTGCAGAACTGGTATCCGGGAGACAAGAACGGCAAGGGCGGCATTTATAACTTCGTGACCAAGCGCGGCAAGTGCGCGGGGGTGAATTCGAAGATTTCGTGGACGCAGGTGGAGACGGGATCGGCGATCACCTGGAAGTATCCGTCGTGCATTCTGCAGGGCGACAACTCGGTGGGCGAGTTCTACTCGGTGGCGCTGACGAATAACTACCAGCAGGCGGATACCGGGACGAAGATGATCCACCTGGGGAAGAACACGAAGAGCACGATCGTGTCGAAGGGCATCAGCGCGGGGCACGGGCAGAACACGTACCGCGGGCAGGTGAAGATCCTGAAGGGCGCCGAGGGCGCGCGGAATTACACGCAGTGCGACTCGCTGCTGATCGGGGATCAGTGCGGCGCACACACCTTCCCATACATCGAAGTGAAGAACAGCTCGGCACGGATGGAACACGAAGCGGCAACGTCGAAGATCGGCGAAGACCAGCTCTTCTATCTGCAGCAGCGGGGTTTGAAGACGGAAGACGCGGTTTCGATGATTGTGAATGGCTTCTGCAAGCAGGTCTTCCGCGAGCTGCCGATGGAATTTGCGGTGGAAGCGCAGAAGCTGCTGAGCGTGAGCCTAGAAGGCAGTGTGGGGTAAGTTTGGTTCCCACCAGGTCACTCGAAGATTAAGTTGGTGTCCCCAGTAACCGGGGATGTGGATGAAGACCACATCCCCGCCCGCGGCGCCAGGATATTGCGAATTTGAGATTGAGACGAGGAAACGAATGAGTCTGCTGGAAATTAAGAATCTGCACGTGACGGTGGGCGGGCACGAAATCCTGAAGGGGATCGATCTGACGGTGAACGCCGGGGAGGTCCACTCGATCATGGGCCCGAACGGATCAGGCAAGAGCACGCTGGCGCAGGTGCTGGCGCGGCGCGATGCGTACGAGGTAACGGAAGGCTCGATCACGCTGGACGGGAAAGATCTGCTGGAGATGAAGCCGGAAGAGGCGGCCTGCGAGGGCGTGTTTCTGGCGTTCCAGTATCCGGTGGAGATTCCGGGGATCGGGAACACGTATTTTCTGCGCTCGGCGCTGAACGCAGTGCGGAAGTATCGCGGGCTGGACGAGATGGACGCGATGGACTTCCTGCCACTGTTCCGGGAGAAGCTGGCGCTGCTGGAGATGGACGACCGGCTGATGAACCGTTCGCTGAACGAGGGCTTTTCCGGCGGGGAGAAGAAGCGCAACGAGATTCTGCAGATGGCGCTGCTGGAGCCGAAGCTGGCGGTGCTGGACGAGACGGATTCGGGGCTGGATATCGACGCGCTGCGCATTGTGGCGAACGGGGTGAATTCGCTGCGCAGCAAAGATCGCGGAATGATTGTGGTCACCCACTACCAGCGGCTGCTGAACTACATTGTTCCGGACTTTGTGCATGTGCTGGTGGACGGGAAGATCGTTCGCTCCGGCGGCAAGGAGCTGGCGCTGGAACTGGAAGAGAAGGGCTACAGCTGGGCCGAGCCGGATGCGCAGCCGGCAGGAGCGCGGGCGTGACGGAAACAGCGGTGAAGACCACGGAAAGCGGTGAAGCCTGGGTGCAGAACTGGCTGGAGAACTTTACCGAATTCGAGAAGAAGGCGGCGGGACAGAGCCTGTCGTGGCTGCGCAGGCTGCGCGAAGATGCGTTTGCGCGCTTCTGCGAGACCGGCTTCCCGACAACGCGCGACGAAGACTGGCGGTTCACGAACGTTGCGGCGATTGCGCGGACGGCGTTTCGGCCAGCGGGTGCTGCAAAGCTGACGGCCACGGAGGTGGCGCAGTATGCAGTGCAGGGCGCGGCGGCGACGCTGGTGTTTGTGAACGGGCGCTACGCGGCGGAGCTTTCTCAGACGGCGAACCTGCCGAAGGGCGTAACGGTAGCAAGCCTGCGAGAGCAGATCGAGCAGCATCCGGAGACGCTGGAGAAGCACCTGGGACGGTATGCCGATATCCAGCGCGATTCGTTCTGCGCGCTGAATGCAGCGTTCATGAGCGACGGCGCTTACGTTCACGTGGCGCGCGGCGTGGCACTGGATGGTCCGGTGGCGCTGCTGTATCTGACGACTGCGGAAGAAGGCGCAACGATGACGCAGCCGCGGAATCTGATTGTGGCCGAAGACCAGAGCCAGGTGGCGGTGGTGGAAGATTACGCGTCGGTGGGCGGCGAGTCCGTGGCGTTCTCGAACGCGGTGACGGAGCTGGTGGCCGGCGAGAGCGCGGTGGCGGAGCACTTCCTGATCGAGCGCGAGCACACGAAGGCGTTTAACGTGCAGACGCTGCGCATCCAGCAGGCGCGGAGCGCGAACGTTTCATCGCATTCGGTGCTGCTGGGCGGAGCGCTCGTCCGGAATAATGTGCATCCGGTACTGGCGGGTGAAGGCGGCGAGTGCCTGATCAACGGATTGTTTATCGGGACGGGACGGCAGCATCTGGATAACTTTATGCACGTGGAGCACGCCAGCCCGCACTGCGGCAGCCGGCAGTTCTACAACGGCATTCTGGACGGGCAGGCGCACGGCGTCTTCCACGGGCGGATTGTGGTGCATCCGGAGGCGCAGAAGACGGACGCGAAGCAGACGAATCGTAATCTGCTGCTGAGCGACGATGCGCAGATCGACACCAAGCCGCAGCTGGAAATCTATGCGGACGACGTGAAGTGCACGCACGGCGCAACGATTGGGCAGATCGAGGAGAACGCGCTTTTCTATCTGCAGTCTCGCGGCATCAGCGAGGCGGAAGCGCGCAAGCTGCTGCTGATGGCCTTTGCCGATGAATGCGTGGAGCGGATGCAGAGCGGCGCGGCGCGAGAGCATGCGAAGAAACTGGTGGGGCAGCAGCTGGTGCTGCTGGGAAGCACGGCCAGGGGCGAGAGCGCCTGAACTGAAGGGCTGGGAGGAGGCTGGATGAGCGTCATGACCGCATCGCCGGAGACGGCCGTCTTCAATGTGGAGAAGATTCGGGATGACTTTCCGATTCTGCACCGCCAGGTGCGCGGGAAAGAATTGGTGTATCTGGATAACGCGGCCACATCGCAGAAGCCGCAGGCGGTGATCGACGCGATCGTGCGGTACTACGACAGCGCAAACGCGAACATCCACCGCGGCGTGCATTACTTGTCGCAGATTGCGACGGATGAGTTCGAGGCGGGGCGCGAGTCGGTTCGGGCGTTTGTGAACGCGAAGCAGGCGAACGAGATCATCTTTACGCGCGGGACCACAGAGGCGATCAACCTGGTGGCGCAGAGCTACGGGCGCGCCAATGTGGGCAGCGGCGACGAGGTGCTGATCACGGCGATGGAGCACCACTCGAATATCGTTCCGTGGCAGATGCTGTGCGAGGAGAAAGGCGCAAAGCTGCGGGTGGCGCCCATCAACGATGCGGGCGAGCTGATCGTCGAGGAGTTTACGAAGCTGCTGGGTCCGCGGACGAAGCTGGTGGCCGTGGCGCATGTGTCGAATGCTCTGGGCAGCGTGAATCCGGTGAAGCAGCTGGTGGCGATGGCGCACGCGCAGGGAGTTCCGGTGCTGGTGGACGGAGCGCAGGCGGTGCCGCACATCGCGGTGGATGTGCAGGATCTGGACTGCGACTTCTATGTTTTCTCCGGACACAAGATGTACGGGCCGACGGGCATCGGCGCGCTGTACGGGAAGATGGCGCTGCTGGAGGCGATGCCTCCCTACCAGGGCGGCGGGGACATGATCCTCTCCGTGACATTTGAGAAGACGACGTACAACAAGGTTCCGCACAAGTTCGAGGCGGGCACGCCGGATATGGCCGGCGTGGCCGGGCTGAAGGCGGCGATCGAATACATGAGGGCCGTGGGCGTGGAGAAGATTGCGGCGCACGAGCACGACTTGCTGGTTTACGCGACGAAGGCGGTCGGCGGGATGGCGGGGATTCAGGTGATCGGAACTGCGACAGAAAAGGCCAGCGTGCTGTCTTTTGTGATGGAAGATGCGCACCCGCACGATATCGGAACGATTCTGGACGAGCAGGGCATCGCGGTGCGGACCGGCCACCACTGCGCACAGCCGGTGATGGAGCGCTTCTGCATTCCGGCGACGGTGCGGGCGTCGTTCGCGATGTACAACACGCGGAGCGAAGTGGACGCGCTGGTGCGCGGACTGCAAAAGGTGCGGGAGGTTTTTGCCTGATGGCGGAACTGCGGGATTTGTATCAGGAAGTGATCCTGGAACACAGCAAGGCGCCGCGGAACTTTAAGGCTCCGGCGGGAGCGAACCAGAAGGCGGAAGGGTATAACCCGCTGTGCGGCGACCGCTTCACGGTGTATGTGGAGATGGACGGCGAGACGGTGCGCGATATCGGCTTTCAGGGTTCGGGGTGCGCGATCTCGAAGGCCTCGGCGTCAATGATGACGCAGGCGGTGAAGGGCAAGACGAAGGCTGAGGCGCATCGGCTGTTCGAGCAGTTCCACGACCTGGTGACGGGACGCGCGCACGGCGAGGCCAGCGAGCTGGGCAAGCTGGCGGTGTTCTCCGGGGTTTCGGAATATCCGATGCGCGTAAAGTGCGCGAGCCTGGCGTGGCACACGCTGGAGGCGGCGCTGGAAGGCAGCCAGGAGAAGGTTTCGACGGAGTAAGGAACGCAGGGTCCTTCGTCGCTCCGCTCCTCAGGATGACAAGGTGTTTTGAATGATCATTACGAATCAAACCATTGCTTTGAAGCGCGATTGCCCGGTGGTGGCGATCCCCGCGGGGACGCGGCAGGTGCTGCCGGCGGGGACTTCGGTTCGCGTGACGCAGGCGATGGGTGGCAGCTACACGGTGGCCGCGGGCGGAGCGCTGTTCCGCATTGAGGACAAGGACGCCGACGCGCTGGGACTGAGCGGGCCGGAGGAAGAACGGCACGCGCCGCCGGCGTTCAGCGAGCGCATGGTGTGGGATCAGCTAAAGACCGTGTACGATCCGGAGATTCCGGTGAATATCGTTGACCTGGGGCTGATTTACGCGTGCGAGATCGGCGAAGACGAAGAGGGCGGCAAAAAGATTGATGTGCAGATGTCGCTGACGGCGCCGGGGTGCGGCATGTCCGAGGTGCTGAAGGCTGACGTGGAGAACAAGCTGCGGCGGCTGCCCGAGGTGAAACAGGTGCGGGTGCAGGTGGTCTTCGATCCGCCGTGGTCGCCGGCGAGAATGTCAGAGGCGGCCAAGCTGCAGCTGGGGTTCGACCTGGACTACACTGGCGGCGGCATGGGCGGCGGGGCTTTCCCGATTTTGCGGTAGCAGACTTTTCTTTCTGGCGGGACGCTGCCTGACAGGCCGTGGGTGTCTATCCTTCCACCGGCTCCACATAGAACATTTCATTCGTCGTGCGGAAGCCGTTGGCCTCGTAGAGGCGGCGGGCATCGTCCGTGGAGTGCAGAGCGACGACACGGATGCGGCGGCGGCGCGCTTCGGCGAGAACCAGCTCAATCAGGTTGCTGGCGAGATGGCGGCGGCGATGCGTCGGCTCGACGTAGACGTTGCAGAGATAGCCGCGCTGCGTGGAACGGGGATCGAGCGGGTGCGGCGGCCAGTCGAGCAGGAGCAGGCCGGCTCCGGCGACCGGCTGGCCTTCGTCTTCAGTAATCCAGCCGATGTAGCGTCCGTCCTCGATGGCCTGGGCGACCCAGGGCTCGTGGGTCTGCGCCATGACGTCGAGGACCTGGTTGTCCGGGCGGCCGGCGTCGACAAACATGCGGCGGCGGTGGCCGGTGATGAGCGAAGCGTCGGCGGCGGTCGCAGGGCGGGTCGTCAGCATGTTGAGCAGTATAAGTCTTAGGATGATGACGTGACACGGGGATTGAAAGCGGGGCGTCCGGAGATCGACAGGGGTGGGCTGCGCGCGGGGATGCGCGTGGCCGTTGGTGTTTCGGGCGGGGCGGATTCCGTGGCACTGCTGCGGGCGATGGCCGAGGCGGCGCCGG
>DAHVZZ010000316.1:0-5762 GCA_027323785.1 Acidobacterium sp.
ACCGACGGCTCGTTCATGTCGTTCCAGAATCCGCCCACACCGTAGGAGTAGAACTTCTGATAGAGGCCGCCCCACCACTTGCGCGTACTCGCCTGCGTAAAGTCCGGGAATACCGATGGGCCGGGCCACACATTGCCCACATACAGCGATCCATTCGGATTGTGCAGGAAGTGATCGCCCGCCTCGCCGGTCATGAACGGCATGTAGTTGCTGTGCGGCAGATACGCCACATGCAGGTCCGTAATCATCACCAGATGGAAATCCTTCTTTGCCAGCCACTGCACGAAGGTCGGAAAATCCGGAAACTTCTGCTTGTCGATCGTGAACGGCCGGTTGTGAATCTGGTAGTCGATATCCATGAAGATCACGTCCGACGGAATCTTGTCCTGCCGCAGGCGATTGGCGATCTCCCGCACTTTAGCTTCCGTCCCGTAGCTGTACCTCGACTGCTGGTAGCCCAGCGACCACTTCGGAGGCAGCGGAGTTTTTCCCGTCAGCCACGCATAATCTTCTTCCACCTTCTTCGGCGTGGGCCCATAGAAGAAGTAGTAGCGCAGCGGTCCGCCTTCGCCGCCGAAGCTGAATTCATTCCGCCGTTCCTTGCCGAAATCGAAGGTCGTTCTCCAGGTGTTATCGAGCAGCAGCCCGTAGACCTGGCCCTTCTGGAATCCCATGAAATAGGGTATGTCCTTATAGATAGGATCCGTTCCGCGCTGCCAGCGGTAGTGGTCGGTATTCCACATGGTGAACTGCCAGCCGCGCCGGTCCAGCGGAGCCGGTTTGTCGCCCAGCCCGAAGAAGTGCTCGTCCATCGGCATCTTCTCCCGCACCATGAAGCCCGTATCGCCTGCCTTGTCGCTCTTGTAGAAGTTGACCGGCGTGGCGCTCTGCATCAGCACAAAGCCGTCGGAATTCTCGACTGTGATCGCCATGGTCTTCCGGGCGATACGCACCTTCAGAGCCGAGGTATCGAAGCCAACAGAGTTCGCATCCGCGAAGGGCTTCGCGGAGACGCGTGCCGCGCGTGCCTTCGCGAGCACCGCCCATGAGCCTCCGCCCGGCATCTGTCCCGTGTCGCTCATCGTAAAGCGCAGCATGTGGTTGCGCAGCGCGACAATCCGCAGGATTCCCGGCCCACTGTGCACTTCAATTCCCGAAGGCAGCGCCTGGGCGGTATCCACGTGCGTCATCTGCGGGCACTGAGCAACGGCGCGGATCGCCGAAAATCCCAGCAGGGCACACACTGTCATTCCGAGAAGAGCGTGCAGAGACAGACGATTGAGCGAATTCACAAGACAGTCCTTTCGGAGACCGGGTCATTTCCAGTGGAACACAAATTCCTGGTTGGAATCACGACGACCCGGGCCCCTCGGGATTTCTGTTCACCTTTTACGACGCCTGGTAGATCCGCCACCTGCTTCGGCCCCTGGCAGCCCCCTTTAACTGGACATTGCCTGCATGTGTGCGGCAACTTCAGTTCCCGGTTGCAGGTCGTCGCTGGGATGCAGCGCCACTTCGTCTCCGGCGTGGATGTCGCCGAAAACTTCAGTGAGATTGCCGACCGATGCTCCCGTTTTCACGCGGACCTCCTCGGTCTTTCCATTGCGTACGCGCATCAGGTACGTCTGCTCCGCCGAGCGCGCCACCGCCGACTGCGGCACGAAGAGCGTGGCCGCAGGCCGATGAACGGGCCACGAGACCACTGGGAACATGCCTGGCGCGAGATCCAGCTCCGGATTGGAGACATCCATCTCGACCGGCATGGTGCGCGTGGAGACATCGATCGAATCGGCCAGACGCGCGACGGTTCCGGTGAAAGTGCGCCCAGGGAAAGCGGGCACGGTGAAGTTGACCCTTGCTCCCTTTTCAACTTCCGCGACGTAGATCTCCGGCACCGCCACCACCAGCCTGAGCCGGGAAACGTGTTCGATGCGCAGCATCGAAGCCTGCTCGCCCGATCCGGTGGCCGGACCCACCAGCGCCCCGGGATGGACATTGCGCTTCGTGATCACACCGTCAAAGGGCGCGGTGATGCGAAGATAGCTTTCCATCTCCAGCGCGGAGCTCAGATTCGCGCGCGCGGCGTCGGCGCTGTTGCGCAGGGCCACGACCCTCGCTCGATCCGCCTGAGCCGCTTTCTCCGCGGTTTCCAGCTCTTCGTCGGAGATCACTCCGGGCGTAGCCGAAGCGGCTTTCAGTCGCTGCCAGGTGCTCTCATCGGCGGCCAGCTTGGCTTCGCCGGCGATCTTCTGGTTCTCCGCGCTCAGCAGCTTGGCCTGGGCTTCCGATTTCTGCGCGACAATCTCCGGTGCGGTCAGAACCGCAAGCAGCTGCCCCTTTTTTACCTTCGAGCCCCGATCGACTCCAATCCACTGCACGAAGCCGCTGACACGCGGGAAGACTCGCACCTCTTCGTAGGGCTGCAGCTCTCCGGGCAGGCTGATGCTCATGTTGAGGCTGCGCGACTCAACGCGAACCGTATCCAGCGGCATAGGCGCGGCGGGCCGCGTGACCGCCGATGCCGAGGCACGCGCGGACGACGAGCAGCCCGCGATTCCGGCGGTCAGAGATCCGGCCGCGAGCAGCATGCCCGCGACAACTGCGATCTGCCAGGGTGAGGACGGGTGGGATGCGTATTTTCCAGTCACGGTGGTTCTCCTTTTTCACAGCGAAGCGTAAGTGCTCTGTTCGTCGGTGACGTCGAGCGATGGGGACGACTTGCCGGCGCGTTTCTGCACGGCCGAGAAGATTGCGGGCAGGATCAGCAGCGTCGCCAGCGTGGATGCGGCCAGTCCGCCGATGACAGCACGGCCCAGCGGCGCGGTTTGATGTCCGCCCTCCGTCAGCGCCAGCGCCATGGGAATCATGCCGGCGATCATCGCGATGCTGGTCATCAGAATCGGCCGCAGCCGGCTTCTCCCGCCGTGAACCGCCGCCTCCGTGGACGAAGCATCGCTCGTGCGCCGATGCTCTTCCGCAAAGGTGACCAGCAAAATCGAGTTGGCCACGGATACACCCAGCGCCATGATGGCGCCCATGAAAGACTGCAGGTTGAGCGTGGTTCCCGTTGCCAGCAGCGCCACGATCACGCCGCAGATCACAGCTGGCGCGGTGGAGACGGAGATCAGCGCCAGCCGCAGCGACTGGAAATTCGCCGCCAGCAGCAGAAAAATCGCAAGCACCGCGAACGCCAGCCCCATTGCCAGATAGTTGAAGGTTTCCTCCATCGGAGGAATCTGTCCGCGCACGTGCACTTCCACACCCCGTGGCGGAGCGCCTGCCCTTCGGATCGCCGCCTCCACCTGGTTGGCCGCGCGTCCCATATCCTCGCCTTCCACATTGGCCGTCAGCGAAATCACGCGCTGCATGTCGTAGCGGTCGAATTCTCCCACGACCTGTCCGTAAGAAAGATTCGCCACGTCTCCCAGATTCGGATGGCTCGATGAACCACCGCTCATCAGGGGAATCGAGGCCAGATCGTCCAGCGACTTCATCTGACTCTGCGGAACCTCCACCTGCACCTGGTAGCCGATACCGGTTGCGGGATCCTGCCAGAAGTTGCGCGAGACGAAACGGCTGGACCAGGTGGCCGTTTCCACCGAGCGCGCCACCTGGTCCACCGTGAGGCCCAGCTGCCCGGCGCGCACCCGGTCGATGTCGATGTTCAGACTCGGATACTGCAGCGGCTGCGCATAGTGCAGGTCCCGCAGGTGCGGCAGCTTCGCCAGTTCGGCCCGCACCCGATCCGCATAGGCGTGATCCGCGGCCAGATTGAACCCCTGCACGTCCACCTGAATGGGTGTGGGAGAGCCGAAGTCCATGATCTGATCCACAATGTCGCCGGACTCGAAGGTAAACGCCGTGTCCGGAAAGTCGCGCGCCAGAATCGCGCGGAGCCGCTCCTGAAACTGCGGAATGCGAATGTGCGCACCGGAGCGCAGCTGTACCCGCAGAATTGCTTCCTGCGGCCCGCTGGTCCACAGATAGATCAGATTGACCGGATAACTCGGCGCATAGCTTCCGACATACCCGATACTGGTCTTCACATTGCCAGGCCCGGCCAGCCGCTGAATGTCGTCCAGTGTCTTCAGCGCAACCTGTTCGGTATTCTCGATCCGCGTACCGGCCGGCGCCCGCAGCCGGAGCTGGAACTGCGTGTCCGGAACATGAGGAAAGATCTCGCGGCCGAGCTGCGGTCCGGCCAGCAGAATCACCGCGGCGGCTGCAACGAGGTATCCGGCGATCACCAGGCGGCGGCGGCCAACCAGTTTGGCCAGAAGGCCGGCATAGCGGTCGCGGAAATGATCGAAGCGGCTGCGGCCCGCGCTCTCTTCCGGATCGCTATGCATGCGGCGATTCAGCCAGATGTAGAGAACCGGCACCAGGGTGGTCGCAAGAACGTACGATGCGATCATCGCGAAGCCAACTGCCAGCGACAGGGGAACGAACAGCGCCCGCGTGACGCCCACCATCAGGAACGACGGCACAAACACCGCCACGATGGCGAGCATGGCCAGCAGCTGCGGCACCAGCGTCTGGCGCGTTCCCTCCAGCACCGCTCGGGGAATGCTGTCATGAAGCTGCAGGTTGGTGTGGATGTTCTCGATCGCCACCATCGCCTCATCCACCAGGATGCCGACCGCCAGCGCCAGTCCGCTCAGGGTCATGATGTTAATCGACTGCCCCGCCACCCACAGACCCACCACCGCTGCCACCAGGGCAAATGGAATGGTGACGATTACAATGAGCGAGCTCCGCCATTCGCGCAGAAACAGGAACACCATTAGCCCGGTCAGCAGCGATCCGATCGCGCCTTCCCACACCAGCGCGTTGAGCGACTGGCTCACGCGCC
This sequence comes from Acidobacterium sp., assembly GCA_027323785.1. Classification (GTDB taxonomy): domain Bacteria; phylum Acidobacteriota; class Terriglobia; order Terriglobales; family Acidobacteriaceae; genus Palsa-343. Next base: position 4,853 of record DAHVZZ010000316.1, read on the forward strand.
CGGACTGATCGAACTCATAGCTCACCTTCACGTCCGGCGGAAGCGCGTTGGTAAACCGGCTCATGCTCGACTTCACCTCGTGGACGACGGCCAGCGTGGACGCGTCCGCGCGCTTGGTCACCGGCAGATACACCGTGCGGCGACCGTTCACCAGGGCGTAGCCGAGGGTCAGATCGCTGCCGTCTTCGACCGTCCCGATGTCATGCATATAAACGGTCGGTCCGGATCCGGTCCGCACGGGAAGGTCGGCGAGATCGCGGATGCTCGACACAACGCCGTTCATCGGAGTAATCCGGTCAAGGCCTCCGATGCGCACGTCGCCTGCCGGAGCGATGACGTTGCCCGCCAGCAGCGCCTTCACCACTTCGCCCGTGGACATGTGGTAGCCGTTCAGTTTGTCGCGATCCACGCGGATGACAATGCTGCGCGAGCTGCCGCCGAAGGTTGCCGGCGACGACACGCCTGGCAGCGTGGCAAAGAGCGGCCGCACCCGATTCAGCGCCAGGTCCTGCAGCTCGTCCACACTCCTTGTCTTGCTCGAAAACGTAAGGTAGCCAACCGGCACGCTCCCGGCATCGAAGCGAAGCACGAACGGCGGTACCGTGCCGCTCGGCATATAGGCATGCGCGCGCTCGATGTAAGCCACCGTTTGCGACAGCGCCTGGTTCATGTCGGTGCCCGGCAGAAAGGAAAGCTTCAGCAGCGCGAAGTTCTCGACCGACTTCGACTCCACGCTCTGCAGCCCCGAGATATAGAGAAAGTTGGATTCGTAGTAATACGTCAGATAGCCTTCCATCTGCGCCGGACTCATGCCGCCGTACGGCTGCGCCACGTAGATGACCGGCAGATTCAGATTCGGGAAGATATCCCGCGGCATGCGGCTGACCGCCAGAATCGAGCAAAGCGCGAC
>DAHVZZ010000319.1:0-1691 GCA_027323785.1 Acidobacterium sp.
TCGGCGCCGAAGGTGGTGGTGTCCCAGCGGAAGTACTGGATGCCGAAGGCTCCGTGGGCGATGGTCTGATAGGACCAGAGGCGGAGCTGGCCGGGCTCGGGCTGCGGCGAGAAGGTGGGCTGGCCGGATTTGCCGGTCTGCTCTTCCATGATGAAGAAGGGCTCGCCGCGCTTGACGCTGCGCATGTAGTCGAGCATGAAGTTGACGGGCGTGGCGAGAGTGGCAGGTGGAAGGCTTTTTCCGTGCTCGCCGGACATGATGGACATGAAGCCGGGATAGTTGTCGTCGGAGGCGAAGTCGAGGTTGCGGTAGAGTTCGCGGAGGTCGATGTTGTCGACGAGGCCACCGACGTTGTTGGTGGTGACGAAGTGGTGCGGGCAGAGGCGGCGGAGTACGTCGAGCTGGTCCTGAAGGAAAGTGGCGTTGGCGTAGGACTGGTAGCGGCGGTAGTCGAGTGCGAGGCCGGGATTGGGCGGCGCGCCGGAGGGTAGCGGGACGGGAATCTGGGAGAAGTCCGTGTAGGTGTTGCTCCAGAAGACGGTGCCCCATTTCCGGTTGAGGTTCTGGAGGGTGCCGTACTTTTGCTGGAGCCACTGCTGGAAGCCGGCGCGGCAGTATTTGCAGTAGCAGAGCGGAGTGGAGCCGAGGGTGAATTCGTTGTCGATTTGCCAGCCGATGACGCCGGGGGTGGAGGCGAATTGTCGGGCCATCTGCGTGGCGATGTTGACGGAGAGGCGGCGGTAGGTGGCGTTGGTGGGGCAGGTGAAACGGCGGGCGCCGGGGCTGAGCGTGATGCCCTTGTCATTGACCATGAGGATCTCGGGATATTTCTGCGAGAGCCATGGCGGGGGCGCGGCGGAGGGTGTTCCGAGGATGACGTAGATGCCGTGAGCGTGGAGCAGAGGGACGGCGCGGTGCAGCCAGTCGAAGTGGTAGGAGCCTTCGGAGGGTTCCATGAGGGCCCAGGCGAACTCGGCGCAGCGGACGCTGGTGACGCCGAAGGCCTGCATCTGGACGGCGTCCTGCTGCCAGAGGCGCTCGGGGGTCTGGTCGGGGTAGTAGTCGACGCCGAAGAGGATCTGCGAGGGGAGCCGGCCGGGTGAGGAGCTGGAGTCCTGTGCGGCGGTGGCTGCGAAGGCTTTGAGATTGTTCAGGGCGAGCGAGGACGCGACGGTGGCTCCGCTGGCGAGAACGAAATTACGCCGGTTCATGTTCATGGGCTGTGACCTCAGGAAAACGTTATACAGACGGGAGGCGAAGGTTGGGAAGGCGGAATGCGGCGGCCGTGATCTGGGGCAGGCGCGCAGGTTGCGTTACGCGAGGCTGGTCAGCGGGGCGGCTGTGAAGGCCGGCGGTGCACGCAATGCGGAGCCCAGGGCGAGTCGTAACTATTATGAGTGCAAATTTGAGGAGTGGTACGCGTTCCGCCCGTGCGGAGGTTGGATGGGCACGCGGGTTGTGGGGAATCAACGTCAGGAGGGGTCAGGGTGGGCTGCCGGCCGCTTCAGTCGGCTGAGTATAGGTCGATCGTGGCGATAGAGAGTGTCTGTCCCCACTCAAGCAAAAAAGAAGCTTGAGCGGGCCACCTGCCAGCGAACCCCTGGCCTTGCTGATGCGTCGTCCGAGAGCATCATAGGCGAAGGAAGCAGCGTTTGCGCCCGTGATTTGGACCAGCTGATTGCGCGCATTCC
>DAHVZZ010000339.1:0-4576 GCA_027323785.1 Acidobacterium sp.
CTTGAGAATCTCCGCAAGCAGCTTGCTGGTGAAGCGGTTGTAGCTGCGCGGCAGCACGCCGGAAAGCTGGTCGTTGTGCTTCTCGATCTCGCGCATGGCCTCGTTGACGGCCTTGCCGATGTCGGCAGCCTCGGGCAGCGAGAGCAGATGGTCAAAGCGCGCGTCGGGCGGCAGATAGAGCACGCCCTCGGCGTGGTAGGCGGAGGGGTCATCGACACGGGAGCCGCGCCGCGAGCTGGCGGCGGACTTCTCCAATTTGGCCCGCTGCGCGGCAAAACGAACGCCTGCAAAGCGCAGGAAGATGAGACCCAGAATCGGCTGCGAGTATTCCGAAGCCTTCAGGTCAGAGTTGGCGCGGAACTGGTCGGCGGCATCCCACAAGCGCTTTTCAAGCGTGGCGGTGCCAGCGTCTTTTTCAGAAGGGGCTATCCAAAGCATAGGCAAATGAAACCGCTACAAGTTTAACCGGGATAACAGTTCCTTGGGGTGCTGGAGTTAGCCCCCGTCCGCAACTGTTAAGGAAGCAAAGTCCGAATCAACGATTCGTAAGGCAGGGGGACAAAGAAAACCGCGGAGATACAATGCTTTGTGAAGGTTGATTCATCACTTTGCCTGGTAAGGGAGTCCTCATCATGACTGAGCTTGGCACACTTCGCCGAGTGGATTTGCGGAATGTCTGGAATCACGAGGCTCTGGATTTCACTCCGTGGCTGATTGAGAACATCAGCATGATTGGAGAGGTGCTCGGCCTTGATCTCGAAGCGATAGGCCGCGAGCAGGCAGTAGGTGACTTTGCCGTGGATATCCTCGCGCGCGATCTGGGACGGGATAAGCGTGTCATTATCGAAAATCAGCTTGAAGAAACCGACCATGGCCATCTTGGGCAGCTCATCACCTATTCGGCCGGTCTTGAGGCTGGCGTTGTTGTGTGGGTGTCTCGCAAGTTCCGTGAAGAGCATCGACAGGCTCTGGACTGGCTCAATCGCAGCGGATCGACGGAGTTTTTCGGAGTGGTGGTGGAACTCCTTCAGGTCGACGATTCGAAGCCCGCGGTGAGTCTGCGGCTCATCGCGTCTCCAAACAACTGGTCCAGACGTACGATTCAGAATTCCATCGTCGGAGACGCCACGGGCAGGTACGCGCGCTACCAGCAATTCTTTCAGCAGCTCATTGACGAACTACGTGAGAGACACCACTTTACAAATGCGCGCATCGGGCAAGCTCAGAACTGGTACACCTTTAGCAGCGGAGTAAGGGGCTTCCAGTACGCCGTGAGCTTCGCCCAAGGAGGGCGCATCCGCGCGGAACTCTACATCGATGGTGGAGACAGCGCATGGAACGCTAGAGTGTTCGAAATGCTGGCAAACAACAAAACTACCTTCGAGACTCAGTTCGGCGAGCCGCTTGAATGGGAAAGCCTCGATAGCCGAAGGGCATGCAGAATCGCCACTTATACAAGTGGGACGATTGAAGATTCAGATGCATCATTGGAGGAGCACCATCGCTGGGCGATAAACCACCTGCTGCGATTCAAGGAAGTCTTCGGCCCGCGACTGGCGGCAGCCGCACAGTCCGCCAACTCCCCGGCCACAACAGTTTGAGTATCCGCTCAGCGGCGTGATTCCATCATTGCGAAGGCGTCGCCCTCTGGCCGACGCATGATCCGTCTCCCATAGCCGGCAGTGATGATCTCAGAGAGTCGGGCGGGTTCCGCATTTCAGGGAAGCAAAGCAGCAAAGAGCCAGAAGAGAAAGAGTAAAGACAAAGAGGGCAAGGAAATAGTCACAGGGAAAGGCTGGTGGATCGCCTGTCGGATGGCGGGGTTCACTCAGATCTGCCCGTCTATGGAAGGAGAACGATCGCCCCGCGTCTTTTACCGCGGCTTAAGGATCGGTGAGGTCCGTAGGCCGAGGACACGACCTACGTGCCGACCGAGGTAAGGAGGCGGGGCGATTTCTGTTGGCCCTGGCATGGTTAGCTCGGGTGCTGCTGAATAAGTATTGCCCACTGCCCCGGGAGACTGTAGACCTCCCCGGCTTCTTATTCGAAGCCAGTGTGGCGCAGCTGGAGTCCGGAAGTCAATATCGATGTTGTTTGCCCGGGCGGACATGGGTAGGGCGTCCCACAACACTGTGCTGTGATCGTTCCGTGCGCGCCGCCAGAAGTGCGGGCGGCGTGAGAAGTGAACCACGAATCATTCATTCATTCATTCATCTCCATATCCGGCAGAGAATGAAGATCTGATCGATGAGCAGGTCGATCCCCGTTGCCGGGATCGACCGTGTTCCGGTCAGAACTTCCGGCGGGGAAATCATAACGACGAACAAGCCATTCTTCGGCCGGATTCGACAGGATTCATGCTCCGGAAAATGACAACGATAGTTGTCAAACTCACCGTTACGCAGATGTTTGTCGATACTAGAGCGGCTCTGCCGAAGCGATTTGGGGTGCGTAATCGTCTTAAAGTGCCAATGCTCGATGGGGGAACACGTGTTCCCCCGCCTGATCGTGTCACGAAGTCGATGTACGATCGGCCCCCGCGAGCGCGGCCTGGGGGAACTTTTTTGTGAGTGCCCGGCGGGGGGTGCGTAATGGTCCGCTGGAATGCGCCCGCGCGCGAGGTTTTCCTGTCTTCGGCAGGCGAGGGACACCTGGTGATGTCGAGGTTCTGGCTCATGAATACGGGCTATGTGGTTGCGGTGCGCGCAGCGTAGCTGGCGTCCTCGGTCACCTGGAAGGTGGCGAGGACAGTGCCGTCCAGGCGCTTGAAGGTCATGACCTTGGGGTTCTGGGTCTTGTCGACGGACCATGTCCCCAGTTGCGCGTCATGCACATCGGTCAGCAGCGAGAGGATGGTGGTGAGGGAGTCCTGACTGGCGGGATTGGTCGGACACGGTGGCTGTGGTTTTGGTGGGCAGACTCCGTAAGTACATACTCATGGTAAATTTCATCGGCGCGCCCTGGGTTGACTTGACAGGGTGTTCCTGTCAGGAGTAGTGAGTATATGAGTATGTCGTTTTCCGCACTCAACCCCTCGATCCGCAGCCAGGCCTGGAGGCAGATCTTTGCCGGCATGATCGAGGATCGCCGTGAGGCTCTTGGCCGGTCGCAGGAAGAAGCTGCCCGTCTGGCCGGAATGGAGTCCTCGGAATGGGCCGCGATCGAGGCCGGGTATCTTCCGGAGGATGTTGCACGGTTGCGTTCGGTGGCCGCGGCGCTCGAAGTTCGCTTCGAGGACATGGCCCTGCTTGTCTTTATCTGCCAGGATGCCTGGGCGGCCTGAAGCCGCTGGCATCCGTACTCATAACCTTATAAGCTCATCTCCGTGGAAGGGAGGTGAGCAGGATCAGAAAAGCTGAAGAACCGCAGGTGAAAAGAATGAACCTGAATGTCCCCGTCGATCTTCACAACTCGTTTAAGGCGGCCACGGCCCAGCAGGGCCAGAACATGACCGACGTGCTCTTGGAGTTTATCGAGAACTACGTCGTCAAGCACTCCCCGAAACCGAAAGGGCGGCGCAAGTGAAGCGCGCCGTCCTATATATGAGGGTCTCGACGGTGGATCAGCACCCCGAGACCCAGCTGCATGATCTTCGCCAGCTGGCTGCCCAGCGCGGTTACGAGGTCGTGGCCGAGTATACGGACCGGATCAGCGGGGCGAAGGCCCGCCGGCCGGGCCTGGACGAGATGATGAAGGAGGCCCGCCGCGGCCGTTTCGACATCGTACTGGTCTGGGCGTCGGACCGCATCGCCCGGTCGGTCAAACACTTCCTGGAAATCCTCGACGAGCTGAACCGGCTCAACATCGAGTTCGTCAGCTTCCGCGAACAGATCGACACGGGCGGCCCGCTGGGCCGCGCCGTGGTGGTGATCATCGGCGCCATCGCGGAGTTGGAGCGCAACCTGATTATCGAGCGGGTGCGCGCCGGCATGCGGCGGGCCCGGCTCGAAGGGCGGCACATTGGACGGCGCCCACTGGATATCGATAGCGATTCCATCCGCACGGCGCATGCTCAGGGCATGAGCCTCAGCCAGATCGCGAAGCTTCACTCCGTATCGAGAACCACAGTGCATCGTGTGCTGCACAGCAGTCTGGAGAAATCAGCATGAAGCGAAAGGCCATCGGCTGCTTCGTCGCCGGGCTGCTGCTCGGAGCCGGATACGGAACCTGGTACGCCGCCGGCCCTGAAATCACCCTCGACTTCGCCGCCGAACAGATGCTGACCAGTTCGCTCTACCACCGAACTCTCAAGCTCCGCCTCAGCACTGTTCCAAAAGGGGCGGAAAATCCGCCCCGCTAAACCACACAAAATCAATGGCCGGATCCCCACGATCCGGACGTTCCTTAAGGTGTGGGTTTTCGAATTGAAGCCTTGTAGACTTTCAGCATGTCAAATCAAGCCACCGTACTTTTAAGCGGGGGGATCGATTCAGCTGCTTGCGCTCGATACTTGCAAGCGGAGTATGAGCAGATCAAGGGCCTGTTCGTAGATTACGGTCAGGCGGCTGCCAGGCATGAACTTCACAGCGCCGAAGCCCTTTCACGGCTGCTTTCCATTACGTTGCTGACCGCCAGG
>DAHVZZ010000377.1:0-3132 GCA_027323785.1 Acidobacterium sp.
CGGAGACGATGAGGGCGACGATGTCTCCGCGCTGGCGGAGCTGAGAGCAGGTATCGAGGGCGGCCTGGCCGGAGGCGGCGCGGAGGATGCGGTAGTGCTGGCCGTATTTGCGGCGGAGATCCTGGACCACGGCTTCCAGCACGCTGGCGTCGTCGTCGACTGCGAGGATGATTGGCCTGGCCATGGGGAACGGTTCCTGACATTAAGGTACAGGTCCGGAGGCGATCAGTGAAATGCGGGGCAAAGATTTAACTCCTGGGAGGGGTGGTTCGTCAATGCGGCTCGCCTATGACAAACGTGACGAGCGTCACAGGACCTCGGAGAGGGGCGGAGTTACTTTTGTCCTGAATGATGGCGAAAGCTTCCAGATCGAGAAGATCAGAAGACCGGGGTTTGGCATTCCGGTACGCCCACACATTCATCGGTAACCACCCCGCCGTACCAGAAATGCCTGAAGGCGAGACATTCGGGGAGACCGGAAATTTGCGGCCCATGGCCATTCCAGCGCACCCACGGAAACGAGCTGCGCACTTGATCACTCCATGCGCCGGGGAAACCCGGTGTGAACCCAATTATGAGGAAAGCTGACAATGAACAAACTCATCATCGCGGACAATCAGGCAATTTATCGCGCCGGGACAGCAAAGATTCTGGCAATGGAAGACGATTTCCGCATCATTGCGCAGTGCGCTGAGGTCGATCGGCTGGTGCCCGCTCTGGACACGTTCCGTGGGGCGATTGTGCTGTTCGCATCGTCTCTGAAACTGGATCCGCAGACGATTGTGCCGCGGATTCTGGCGGCGGGGAGCCGCAGCATCGTGATCGCGGAGAACGGGGAGCCGGTCCACCACTGGTTTGCGGCCGGGGTACACGGAGCGGCACACCGGAACGTGACCGGACCGGCGCTGATCGATCTGGTGCGGCATGTGGGCAACGGTGAGCGGCACGTTCGCGCGACCGGGATGGACCTTCCCGGACTGGATGAGGATTCCGTTGGTTCGCGGGTGCGCGACCGGCTGACGCCCAAGGAGCTGAAGATTGTGGCGCTGATCGTGCAGGGGTGCAAGAACAAAGAGATCGCGCTGCGCCTGTGCACGACAGAGCAGGTGATCAAGAACTATCTGCGCAGCATTTACGACAAGACCGGGGTTTCCGACCGGCTGGAGCTGGCGCTGTTTACGATCCACCATCGGATTCTGGCGGAAGCCGCGCAGGCGGTGGGCGACCAGATCATGCAGGGGATGTAAAGCGGGAAAAGATCGACCTTTCACCGGGATACGGCAGGGGGCGTTGCAGAAGAACGCCCCCACTTTTTTTTGCCGATTACCGAAGCTTCTCGGCGACGGACTTAGCCTGGGTAAAGAGGTAGAGGTAGTCGGGGCCACCGGCCTTGGAGTCGGTTCCGGACATATTGAAGCCGCCGAAGGGGTGAGCTCCGACCATAGCGCCGGTGCATTTGCGATTGAAGTAGAGATTGCCGACGTGGAAGCGGCTGCGGGCGTGGTCGAGCTTGGTGCGATCGGCGGAATAGACGGCGCCGGTGAGGCCAAACTCGGTATTGTTGGCGATCTGGAGGGCGTGCTCGAAGTCGCGGGCGCGGATGACGGCCAGCACGGGCCCGAAGATCTCCTCCTGCGCGATGCGGGCATCGGGGGCGACGTCGACGATGACAGTGGTAGCAACGTAGAAGCCCTTCTCGGGCGTTTCGATGGCGTTGCCTCCGGCGAGGAGACGGCCTTCCTTCTTCCCGATCTCGATGTAGTCGAGGATGGTACGCATGGCGCCTTCGCTGACGACGGGACCCATATTAGGATTCTGGGCAGGATCGCCGACGGAAAGCTTCTCGGCGCGCTCGCGGAGGGCGTCGACGAAGGCGTCGTAGATGGGCTCCTCGACGATGACGCGGGAGCAGGCGGAACACTTCTGTCCGCTGAAGCCAAAGGCGGAAGCGATGACGCCCTGGACGGCGGCGTCGAAGTCGGCATCGGCGCTGACGACGATGGAGTCCTTGCCACCCATTTCGAGGATGGTGCGCTTGATCCAGAGCTGGCCGGGCTGGGCTTTGGCGGCGCGCTCGTGAATGTCGAGGCCGACCTCTTTGGAGCCGGTGAAGGCGACGAAGCGGGTTTTGGGATGGGCGACGACGGCATTGCCGAAGGTTGCGCCGGAGCCGGGGCAGAAATTCACGACGCCCGGGGGCAAGCCGGCCTCCTCCAGCACCTCAACGAAACGGGCGGCGATGGTGGGCGAGTCGCTGGAGGGCTTGAGGACGACGGTATTGCCGGAGACGATGGCGGCAGAGGTCATGCCCGCCATGATGGCGAAGGGGAAGTTCCAGGGCGAGATGACCGCGCCCACGCCGAGAGGGATATAGAGGAGCTCGTCGCGCTCGCCGGGATACTGAATGGGCGGAGTGGCGGCGGAGAGGCGGAGCGCCTCGCGGGCATAGAACTCCAGGAAGTCGATGGTTTCGCCCACGTCGGCATCGGCTTCGGCCCAGTTCTTGCCAACCTCATAGGTGAGCCAGGCGCAGAACTCAACCTTCCTTGCGCGAATGATTTCGGCGGCATGGAGAAGCAGAGAGGCGCGCTCCTCGGCGGCGACGAAGCGCCAGATGTCGAAGGCTTTGAGAGCGGCCTGGACGGCCTGATCGGCATGTTCCGCGCCAGCCTTCTGATGCAGGCCAACGACCTGGCCGGGACGAGCGGGATTGATGGAGCGAATCTTGTCAGCGGTTTTGACGCGTTCGCCGCCAATGATGAGGGGGTATTCGTGGCCGAGCCGATCACCAACCTGGACGAGGGCTTCGCGCATGGCGTGGGAGTTCTCGTGCCGGGAGAAATCGGTAAACGGCTCGTTGCGGAAAGCGCCCTTTGGGCTACGAGGGAGGATGACGGTGGAGGTTTCAGCGGTAGCCATGACACCACAGTTTAGTCCAACCAGGCGCGGTTTTGAGGGTGAAGCGCACAAAAAAGAACTCATCAATGGATACAACCGGATCCGAGAAGGAGGATTTTTCGAATACGCAGGAAAGCGGCGTTGGCGCCCCGGTGCAATTCGATATGGTATGGTGAAGCCGCTGTTGCAAAGGTTTTCATTCACGATGCGCATCATGTTTCGTCTTCTGCTGGC
>DAHVZZ010000380.1:0-3379 GCA_027323785.1 Acidobacterium sp.
GCTGGCGGACGATGCGCTGCGCGGTGTCCAGACCGAGTCCGAGACCCGAGCCTGGCGCTTTGGTGGTGAAGAACGGCTCGAAGATGCGCGGCTGGATTTCGTCGGGAATTCCCGGGCCTTCGTCCCAAATCTCCACGGCGACAAACTCGCCGGAGAGGTTGGCACTGAGCCGGATGCGGCCGCTGTCGCCCATGGCGTCCAGCGCGTTCTCCAGCAGGGCCATCCACACCTGATTCAGCTCGCTGGCATAGGCGGAAATGCGGGGCAGGTCCGCCGCATAATGCCTCTCCACGGTTACATTTTCAAGGCGCGACTGCAGCATCGTCAGGGTTGTTTCCAGCGATTGGGCGATATCCACTTCCTGGATCGGCGCCTGATCCATCCAGGAGTAATCCTTGATGGCCGTGATGAGCTGGAAGATGCGCGCGGTGGAATCCAGCATGGCCTGCGCCATGCGTTCGGTGCGCGCCGAGGAAGCGAACTGCGACAGCACAATTTCCCGGTGCTGGTCGCCTACCAGTTCGGCCAGTTCGTCCAGATCGGCGCCATCGATACCCAGTTCGGCCAGGTCGGGAACGATCTGCCAGCTGCGTTCGATGCCGTGGGCGCGCAGCCAGCGCTGCAGGCGGTCCTCGCGCTCGGCCTGGTTGACGGAGTCCACGGGCCGCAGGTGCGTCTTGTCTTCCATGCGCCGCCGCCACGCGCGGATGCGCTCCAGATGGTCTTCGTCGAGGCAGAGGCTGCCGAGCAGGTACTTTCGCTGGCCGTAGACGTGCAGCTCTTCGATCAGCCCGGAGGCGGCGCGCTGCGCGGCGGAGGCTGGATTGTTCAGCTCGTGCGCCAGATTGCCGGCCAGCTTGCCCAGCGCGTTCAGCTTTTCGGTCTGCTGCTCGAGGCGTGTCATCTCGCGGACGCGGTCGAGCAGGACGGAAACGCAGCGCTTGCCCATGGAGGGAATCGCGGCGAGCATTTCCGGGAAGCGCTCGCGATCGAGCTGCAGTCCCCAGACGTCGGAGGCGGCGAAACCCTGGCCGCCGTGGGTTTTCATACGCGAGAAGGGCAGCACGCCGGTGATCTGGCCGGAGCGACCCAGCAGAAAGGCCATGCCGCCCTGCTGCCGCCGGACATGCACTTCGCCCCGCAGCAGGATCGACATCTTGGTTGCCGGATCGCCTTCGCGAAAGATGGTCGCGCCTGCGGGAAACGATACTTCTTCGCAGTGCGTGGCCAGCCATTCCAGTTCGGAATCGGCCATGCCCTGCAGGGCCGCGACGCGCCGAAGGGCATCGACAATTTCAGGCAGCGGCGTGGTGGAGGGTGCAGCCACAGGCTGGACCAGAGACTCGGCGGTGGACACGTCCATAACCCCTCCCTATGCAAGGATGGTAACTGATCCACACACTTAGCCCTGTGAATATAGCTTTTGCGGTTGAGCCGCAATGGGTTATCTGCACCGGGGAAAAGACGAGGGCCGATCGCGCCGACCGGCCCCCGCATCCGAAGCGATTCTGCTTCTTATTGCATGGTCCCGGACGCCGGTGGCGTGGAGGACTGCGCCAGGACCAGACCGTGCGGCAGCTTCAGCCACAGGCCAAAGGTCCATTGGCTGCTGCCGCCGTCGGTTCTGATGGCCAACTGGTTCCAGCCTTTGCGCAGGTGGACTGTGACGACTTCCGGCGTCGGATCCAGCTCGTTCTTCGCACCCTGCTCCCCGGCGGCATGCAGAACCGAAGCCTGGTTCAGCCACACCTGAATGCCGGCATTGTGCCGCGCGCGCAGTTGCAGGGTGACCGCCTCAGGCGCTTCCACCCAAGTTACGGCCACAGCGGAGGCATTGAAGTCCGGGTAAATCGAGTGCATGTCGATCCAGCGCTTCCCGGTTTCCATGTAGTCGCCGCTGTTTCCATAAAACTGTTTGGCTCGCACCTGCAGCCACGTCTTCCACGCGACGGGCTTTCCGTGCAGGCCGGTATATTTCCGATGCAGGATGGCCGCGGTGACCGGCTGCCCGCCGACCTCCGGGGCCTTGCCCGGGGCAAACGGACCTGCAAAGCTCCACTGGGTCAGCAGCTCGTGGCTGACGTGAATGCTCCGCGTGAGCACGCGCTGCGAGGCGCCATCCGTGAGCGTGAGCTTCGCACTGCCGCGGAAGTTATACAGCGGCCGCTGTGTGCCCTTGCTGAACGGCAGATAGAGATACATCCGCTGCCGCGCAGCCGGAAGTGGGAAGCTCCTGTCCGCCAGGCCGGGAATGTCGATCGCGAGGGACTTGCCGGCGGCTCCCGCCGGAGTGAGCGCACGGACCAGCAGGCCCGCGTTGTACCCACGAATGTCGTTGGGCTGGCCATAATGTTTGCGGAAGCGCGGCGTATTTTGGGTCATCAGACCCTCGCCGGCTTTGCGCAATCTGACGCTCGCGCTCACATAAGCGTCATTGAGCGCAAAGGCAGCGGCCCGCGCCTGATGATTGCTGTATTGCTGCAGATTGGCCTGGATCGCCGACTCTTCCTTCCGCGCCGATGCGAGGCCGCTCTGGAGGTCGGCGGCGCTGGCGGGGCCGAGTTCCTGCTCCGCCCTGCTGAGCAGCGTCCGCAAATCGAAGCGCAGGTCTACCAGCCGATACTTCCACATGGCGCGCATCTGGCCGGCGCCAGCCAGCGCGCGCTGGACGACGGCAATCTGGTTCACGATTTGCGGAATCATCGCCTGTACGCTGGGCGAACCGCGGAAGGTCACATCCACGGCTACCTGGGTCCGGATGGACTCGGCGGGAAGGCGGATCTCCGTGGTCGCGCTCACCGGATGATAGATGTAGCCGGGCAGCGCGGTCGGGGATTCCGGCACATTTGTGCCATTCACGGTGACAGTAGCGGGATGCGCCGTGACCGGGAGTTCGACGACAATCCTCCGGGCCGCCGGCTGTCCGGCGTAGCTGCCTTTTGCCGGGTCAACCGTCACCTGCACGCCCTGCGCTCCGCGATTCTGGTAGTGCAGCGGCGTCAGCGCATAGGCGCCGTGCAGATAATCGGAGGAGGTTCCGTCGTCCTCATAGAGCGTGAAGCTGCCATTCTGTCCTGGATACACCCGCACCACCAGCGGGTTCGCAGGCTGGGCAGCAGGGCGCGGACGCACCGGCTGCATCGGCAGCGGCACGCCGCCGCGCACAAAGACCGGAATCTCTCCGGCCGAGGCCAGCATCGTGCGATCGCCCGCCTGGTTCACGCGCTCGTTGTTCAGCAGATTCCACCAGCTCCCGCCAGGGAACCACATATCCGTCGCGCCGAGCCATGCCTTGCCCATGCCCCGGGTGACGATGGGTGCAGCCAGCAGGTCCGGACCAAATTCATACTCATCGCGGTGGTCATAGGCCTCCGCGTTC
>DAHVZZ010000585.1:0-2854 GCA_027323785.1 Acidobacterium sp.
CCGTCGACAACTGCGTAAGAATTGCGTTGTCGTCCTCCCGCCCCATGAGGCTCCAGATGCGAATGCGCCCTGATTACCGGCAAAGGTCAGGGCGCATTCGTGGGGGAGGGACTGCCACCTGCTCATCAGTTGTACGGCACCGAGACAGCCGGTTTGCCGAGGCAGAGCTTCTCAGGGCAGGTGTGTAAAGCTTCGATGCGGGCACGGTCCATTGGGGTTGTATACGCGCCGATGGCGCTCATGCAGTGGCGGCAGACGAGCATCGTAGCGACGCTCGCACGAACCGGGGGCATATGCCTCGGGATGACGTGAGTGGTCTTGACGGAAGGGTTCATCGCTCGCTCTCCTGAGAAGAGCCGCGACGTGCAAGGCCCCGGATTTGCTGAAGGCTCTTTGCTGCTGTAACCCTGGGGGCCCAATTCCCGTCTGAGGTCCGCGTGGGGGAGATACAGAACAACGTACAAAGCTCTACAGCGAGCCGGGCGCACTATCAGGTCGGCTGTTCATGCTGAGATAAGAATGCTCCAGTCCGACCCGGGGTTGGCTGAAAAAGCAACAATTTTTGATGTCCTTAAAGTTTTCTAATCTGCCCACCGATGTCCTGGGGAAAGGGAGAACTTTCCCCTGGGGTGTGCGATGGAAGAGAAACGTGCGGCAAAAACACCCGGTTCGACCGCCCCGGCGGTGCTGGTGGGCTGCGCGCAACCGCGGACGGTAGACGTTCTGGCGGATGCGCTGGGCGAGTGCCATTACCGGGTCGACGTGGTGACCGATGGGCGGCAGGCGCTCGAGCGGCTGAGCGGGGCCGCGGCTCCGCCGGTCGCCCTGCTGGATATGGACCTGCCGGGAGCCGGCGGGGTGGAGATCGTGTGGGAGATCGCCCGGCAGCAGGAGCAGCGGCGAAGCTGGCTGATGTTGATGAGCGAGGCCGGGAGCCGGGAGCGGCTGCGGGCGGCGCTGGAGTGCGGCTGCGACGACTACCTCGAGCTTCCCGCGGATGTGCTGGAGCTGCGCATGCGGATGCGCGTGGCCGAGCGCGTGGGGGCGCTGAAGGGGCAAATCCAGCGGCAGGCGGCGGAGCTGCGCTATCAGGCCACCCATGACGGCCTGACCGGTTTGTGGAACCGCGAGGCGCTGATGAGCCTGATCTTCCAGGAAACCGACCGCGTGCAGCGGATGAAAACGGATCTGTGCCTGATGCTGCTGGACCTGGACGACTTTTCCAGTGTCAACCACAGTTACGGATACGAGGCGGGAGACCGCGTCCTGAGCGGCCTGGCCGCCCGGTTCCGAAGGCACCTGCGCAGCTACGACCTGATCGGGCGGTGCGGAGAGGACGAGTTTCTGCTGGCTCTGCCGGGCTGCAGCCGGGAGGACGCGCTCGCCCTGGCCGAGCGAATGCAGCAGGTCATCCTGGGGCGGCCGTTCGCAGTGGGCACGGAGGCGACCACCCTGCAGGGGAGCGTCGGCATTGCCATCAGCCGGGGACGCTCGCCCGTGGTGGTGCTGCGCGAGGCCGAACGCGCGCTGGCCGAGGCCAAACTGGCGGGCCGGAACTGCGCGCGCTGCTATATCCCGGAACCCCTGCTGCCGCGCGGCGAAGACCTGGGCCGGAAGGCCGGATAACGGCCCGGCGAGAGCCTGCCTCCGGCGGGACCGTCCTGCGAACGAAGGAGAGCGATTCGGCCAGTGGCGGAGCCGCATTCGCAACGTCGCCGCGCGCTGTCAGGCGAGGCGCGGCTTTTTTGCATCCGCTGTAAACTTGCCGCGTGAAACGCCGTCTATCCCGGTGCATGGAAGAGATTGCCGGTAACGAACTGACCCTCGAAAAGCGGGAGCAGACCATGCTGGAGCTGGCCGACTTCGATGAAGTCGTGCGGTTGTACCGCCCGCGGATCCTGCGCTTTCTGCTGTCTTCGCTCACGGATCGGGATGCGGCCGAGACGCTCACCCAGGAATGCTTTCTGAAGGCCTGGAATGCGCGCCACCAGTTCCGGGGCGATGCCAGCCTCGGAACGTGGCTCACGCGCATTGCGGTGAACCTGATGCGGGATCATCTGCGGAGCCGCAGCCTGCGCTTCTGGCAGAGAACGCGCGGCGACTCGCTGGACGTCGTGGATATCTCCGACTGGGTTCCGGATGGACGGCCGACCCCGGAGAGCGCCGCGGTGGCGCGGAATCAGGTGGCCGAGATGTGGAAGGCGGTGGACCGGCTTTCCGCCCATCAGCGCACGGTGTTTGTCCTGCGCTTTGTGGAGGAGATGGAGCTGGAGGAAATTGCGGCAACGGTGGGAATGAACCTGAGCACGGTGAAATCGCACTTATACCGGGCCATGGGAACCCTTCGTGAACGGCTGGGAGGAACGAGATGAAGATCGGAAACGGGGCATTCGCGAAGCGCAGGGACGAGACGGCGGCGGAGTCGCGCGAGGACATGCGGGAGCTGGCGGAGGCCATCGCGAATTACCGTTCGGCGATGCGGCATGTGGCCGAGCGCGAGCCGGCGCGGCCCTGGAATGCGGCGGAGGCACGGCCGAAGGCGCGGCGGACGCGGCTGCTGCTGCTGCCCGTGCTGGCCGCGGGTTTGGCGGCAGCGGTGGTGATTCCCTCGTACAGCCACTTCCACCAGCAGCAGGTTCCGGCGGCTCACGCGGTGGCGCAGGAAAAGGCAACAACAAACGCGGAGACGCGCGCGAGCGTGGACGATACCGCGCTGATGGACCAGATCGACAGCGATGTTTCGGAAGAGGTTCCAGACGCACTGCAGCCTCTTGCCGCGCTGAGCGAACAGACAACAGGCGACAACAGCAACGATTCGGTTTCGGAGAATAGAAAATATGTCACGAAGATTTAG